>NZ_JAZGQE010000012.1:0-52438 GCF_048593885.1 Yersinia sp. 1252 StPb PI
ATTTTTAAGAAGGTTCTTTCAATGCAAAACTCATCAGACCATAAATCCGCCTCCCCGCCCCCAGAGGGTAAGGCCTGGTATCAACTTACTGCGGAAGAGTCTTTGCAGCATTTAAATAGCCGCGAAGAAGGGTTAACGCCACAAGAGGCGGAGGAACGCCTTAAACAGTACGGTCCCAATGCGTTACCGGCCAAAAAAAGCAAACATCCCCTGCTACAGTTTTTAGCCCACTTTAATGATGTGCTGATTTACATTTTATTAGCGGCAGCATTGGTCAAGGGTCTGATGGGTCACTCGGTTGACACTATTATTATCCTTTGTGTTGCGGTTATTAACGCCTTAATTGGTTATGTTCAGGAAAATAAAGCCGAGAAGTCTCTGAAAAGCATACAGAATATGCTTTCCAGTAAAGCGGTGGTCATTCGTGATGGTAGCGCCCAGATTATTGATGCACAGGATCTGGTCCCTGGTGATATCGTCACCTTGAAACCAGGGGATAAAATCCCCGCAGACCTGCGGTTGCTGGAAGCCCACAATCTTCAGATTGAAGAAGCTATCCTGACCGGTGAGTCAACGGTAGTCGAGAAGCAAATCGGCGTGATTGAGAACGAGTCGGTGATTGGCGATCGCAAAAACCTGCTGTTCTCAGGGACGACCATCAGTGCCGGTACCGCGAAAGGTTTGGTGATTGCCAGCGGCGGTGATACCGAACTGGGCCATATCAACCAAATGATGTCGACG
Organism: Yersinia sp. 1252 StPb PI; assembly: GCF_048593885.1. NCBI lineage: Bacteria > Pseudomonadati > Pseudomonadota > Gammaproteobacteria > Enterobacterales > Yersiniaceae > Yersinia > Yersinia sp. 1252 StPb PI. The sequence goes on from NZ_JAZGQE010000012.1 coordinate 742, forward strand.
GTTGAATCAACCCGCACTCCGCTGCTGCAACAGATGGATCGTTTAGGCAAAGCCATTTTCATCCTGATCCTGGTCATGATGGCATTCCTGTTCGTCTTCGCCTTTATCCTGCGCGACCTGCCGGTCGATGAGCTGTTACTGGCATTGATAAGTCTGGCGGTGGCCTCGGTTCCCGAGGGCTTACCGGCGATTATTTCGATCATCCTCTCCCTTGGTGTACAAGCGATGGCGCGCAACCGCGCGATTATCCGCAAGCTGCCAACGGTAGAAACCTTAGGTGCTATGACTGTCGTCTGTTCCGATAAAACCGGCACACTGACGATGAACGAAATGACCGTTAAAGCAGTGATTCTGGCAGACCACTGCTATCGCGTAGAAGGTGAAAGCTACGAACCGGTTGGCAACATTTACCCGGAAGGGAGTGACCAGCAAGCCTCGCTCGATACCAACGGCACGTTAAAGACATTTATCACTGCGGTGAATTTGTGTAATGACAGCCAGATTCAGAAGAACGACCAAGGTCATTGGGCCATTACTGGCGGCCCGACAGAAGGCGCACTGAAAGTATTAGCCGCCAAATCCGGTATTGAGCTGGGTCAAGTGACTCAGCACGGTAAAATTCCTTTTGATTCTGCCTATAAATACATGGCTACCAGCCATCAGGTTCAAGCAGAAAATAGTATCTTCCTGACCGGCGCACCTGATGTGTTGTTTACGTTCTGCCAACAAGAACTGACCGACCAGGGTGTTGCACCGTTCCGCCGCGATTACTGGGAAGCCGAGATGGCGCGTTATGCCAAGCAAGGTCTACGCATGGTAGCAGCAGCCTTCCGCCCAACAGAACAACCTGTCAGTGAGTTGGACCACAGTGATATCCAGCAGGGCATGGTGTTTGTTGGTATCGCTGGCATGATGGACCCACCACGTCCTGAGGCCATCGACGCCATAGCGACCTGCCAGCAGGCTGGTATTCGCGTGAAAATGATCACCGGCGACCATCAGGAAACCGCGATGGCGATTGGTGCCATGCTGGGAATTGGCAATGGTAAAGACTCCATTACCGGTGGCCAACTGGAGCATATGGACGATAAAGAACTGGCACAAGCTGCCGTTCATTATGATATTTTCGCCCGTACCAGCCCGGAACATAAACTGCGTTTGGTTAAAGCTTTACAAGAGAAAGGCGAAATTGTCGGCATGACCGGTGATGGTGTGAATGATGCGCCAGCGCTGAAACAGGCTGATGTGGGTATCGCCATGGGTATCAAAGGCACCGAGGTGACAAAAGAAGCCGCCGATATGGTGCTGTCAGACGATAACTTCGCGACCATTGCCAGTGCAGTTGAAGAAGGCCGTCGTGTCTACGATAACCTGAAGAAAACCATTCTGTTTGTATTGCCCACCAACCTGGCGCAAGGGTTGCTCATTATCTTTGCCATCCTCGCGGGGGCTGTTATTCCATTAACGCCATTGCAAATCCTCTGGATAAACATGGCAACTTCTACCACGCTCTCTTTCGGTTTAGCATTTGAACCGGCAGAAAGAGGCATTATGCGCCGCAATCCACGTGACCCATCAAAACATGTGTTAGATGGCCATGCCATCTGGCGTATCGCGTTTGTTGGTACCTTGATTGCCTTAAGTGCTTTTGCCTTGGAAGCCTACATGGAACCACGCGGTTACAGCACTGAATTTATCCGTACAGTATTGATGCAAACACTGGTTACCGCGCAGTGGATTTATATGTTTAACTGCCGGGTGATGGACCGCTTCCCACTGAACAAAGAAGTCTTTGTTAACAAAGGGCTGTGGTTAGTATCCGGTGTATTGATCGTGTTGCAGTTAGCCATCATCTACCTGCCATTTATGAATACTGCTTTCGGTACCGAACCATTGCCAGCCTATTACTGGGGCTTAACACTGTTGGTTTCCATCGCCATCTTCTTGGTAGTAGAGATCGAAAAGTGGGTTATCGGTCGCTTTAAGCGCGGATCGAATCCGGTCTGATATCAATACGTTGCGATACATAAAGCCCGGCTAATTAGCCGGGTTTTTTTATCGCCCATAAATATGATTTAAGATAAATCGCATATTGCCGATAGCATGACTATTATTGCATCAATTAAATCTTATAATAGAATGGCGGCGATTTATTATGCGATCGCTGCAATGAACATGTGAACCATGCCGCCCTACAGGAAGCGCAAAAATGAACACCGCAACTTGCGCAATTAACGGCGTCAGCAATTATGAACGCGACTATCCGCTAAAACTAATGACGCTATGGCGTGTCTGGCGGGCCTGTGCTTCTATTTTATTACTTCTCTCTGGCTTACTTGCCCCCTTACCATCAATGGCAGCGGATAACATCAATGAAGCCCTTATCCATGAACGCAGTAATGCCGCCACCAAAATGGTGTTGGGTATTATCAGCTATGCACGCTGGCCCGTGGCCCCCGTCGTAACGCGCTTGTGTGTGGTAGCCCCGACAATCTATGCAGAAGAGCTGTTTAATCCCGCGTTTATGGAAACCACACATCCCATTAAAACTCAGCGCTATTCCCTCTCGGATAGCTCGATTGCAACTAATTGCGATGTCGTTTATCTGGGGCGTACCGAGCGACAACAGCGTCAGGAGTTGACAGCCCGACTGTCGGGATATCCGATTCTTACCATCAGTGAAGATTATGACGAATGTACATTTGGCAGTGCATTTTGTTTGTTACTGGGAGGTAAGCAGGCTTCTTTCAAAGTCAATATGGATGCATTGGCACGCGGTGGGGTAAAGGTTCATCCCAGTGTGTTGCAACTTGCGCGTAAAAAGACAGACGCATTATGAATTCAACACAGAATAAGTCAGTCAAACAGACAAAAAATCGTCCAAACATCGCGAAGCTCCCCACTCTGGGACGGGTACTCGGTCGTATACATCTGACGGTGGCATTGGTCTCGGTCGCAACGGCAGGTATTTTTCTCACACTGGCGGCACTGTTTGCCTTGCGGGTGTATGCCGACCATAACCTACATTTAATTGCCCGTTCAATCAGTTACACCACTGAAGCTGCCGTGGTGTTTGGTGATAGCGTGGCCGCTAACGAGGCGCTGTCCTTGATTGCGGCAAATGAAGAAGTTGCCCAAGCTAAAATTCTCGATGTGAATGGCCGAGAAATAGCTAACTGGACGCTACCAAAAGATAGTCCAATGTATGATATGGAACAAAAAGTCGCCCGTTGGGCTTTGCCTGAGCCGGTGGTACTCCCCATGATGCATGCCGGTAATGAAGTCGGCAGCATCGTGATTGTTGGCCATGGTGGTAGTCTGCTACGTTTTCTGTTGCAAGGGTTGGTGGGCTTATTCGTCTGCCTAATTCTCAGCACGTTAGTGGCACTATTCCTGTCGCGCCGGATGCTGTTTGGCATTATCGAGTCGTTGAACAAAATCACCGAAGTTGCTCATAGTGTTAGCCGCCACCGCAGTTTTGGTCAGCGAGTGCCGTCAGCAAAAATTGTCGAACTTAACGAATTAAGTAATGACTTCAATGGATTACTTGATGAGCTCGAGGTTTGGCAAGCCCATTTAACGCAGGAAAATGACTTCCTTGCACACCGTGCTGCCCATGATAGCCTGACTGGATTGGCTAACCGTGCTTTCTTTGAGGGCCGACTAAGCCGCACGTTGAGTGATTGCGCCGATGATGAACAACTGGCCGTGTTATTTATTGATGGTGATCACTTCAAAGAAATCAATGATAACTATGGTCATGCAGCGGGAGATCTGGTGCTGACCGCGATTGCCGATCGTATCCGCGCACTGTTACGTGAAACCGATTTGGTGGCACGTTTGGGCGGCGATGAATTCGCCGTATTACTGGCACCGATCCACGACACCGATGATGTTGTTACCATCGCTAATAATATTATCGACAGTATGAATCAACCTATTGATTTGGTAGATGGTAGTGAGATAACCGCCTCTATCAGCATCGGTATTGCGATTTACCCTGATCATGCGCTGACCCCCGAAGAGCTATTACAACGGGCCGACGAAGCCATGTATCAAGCAAAGAAACGTTTCCAGTTCGGTGGCAGCGTCATTGCCTACCAATCGGATATTACTCTTACTGAAAGCTTAGGATAGGTGACATGCAGGGATTGAAAAACAACAGTCTGATAAGCCATATCTGGATGAGTTTTTTCGCCATGAGTTTATTGATATTGGCGGGGTGTCAGGCAACCAAACCACCAGGATTAACACCCGAGCAGATTGCAGCCTTACAGGAACAAGGATTTAAATTAACTGAAAATGGCTGGGAATTTGGTCTGGCAAACAAAGTGTTATTCGATAGTGACGTGAAAAAATTGAATCCGTCTGGCGGGCAAACAGTACAAAACATTGGCCGTGCACTATCGAGTGTGGGCATTACTCATCTGCGGGTTGATGGGCATACTGATTCCATCGGTAAAGATGAGTATAACCAACAGTTATCGCTGCAACGTGCCTCTGCGGTAGCGGATGCACTGGCAACCATAGGTATTCCGCGAGCCAATATTGAGGTACGAGGCCGCGGTAAGTTAGAGCCGGTCGCCGATAACCGTACCCCTAAAGGGCGGGCAGAAAACCGCCGGGTGGCCATGATAGTCACCGCACCCTAACCTTTTTGCGTTCCCGACGAGTGCTACAGGGAGATATAAAACGACTCTCACCGAATCACTTAAGTGATTCGGGTTAGCGACAGTAGCGAACACACCTGCGACTTGAAAGATGACGGGTATAGTAAAACGGGCTACACTCCGCACCAGATATCCTAATAAAAACTGATCTAGAGAGGCAGACGCAACGTGGCTCAATACGTCTATTCCATGCATCGCGTCGGCAAAGTAGTTCCGCCGAAACGACATATTCTGAAAAACATCTCCTTGAGTTTCTTCCCTGGGGCCAAAATTGGTGTGCTGGGCCTTAACGGCTCGGGTAAATCTACCCTACTGCGTATCATGGCTGGCATTGACACTGATATTGAAGGCGAAGCCCGCCCGCAGCCTGGTATCAAAATTGGTTACCTGCCGCAGGAACCTAAGCTAAATCTTGAGCAAACCGTGCGTGAGTCGGTTGAAGAGGCGGTGGGTGACGTTAAACGCGCGCTGACCCGTCTGGATGAGGTTTATGCACTGTACGCTGATCCTGATGCTGATTTTGATAAGCTGGCGAAGGAACAAGGCGAGCTGGAAGCGATTATCCAGTCTCATGATGGCCATAACCTGGATAACCAGTTAGAGCGTGCTGCCGATGCTCTGCGCCTGCCACCGTGGGAGGCCAAAATTGCCAATCTGTCCGGTGGTGAACGTCGTCGCGTGGCAATTTGCCGCCTGCTGCTGGAAAAACCCGATATGTTGTTGCTGGATGAACCAACTAACCACTTGGATGCCGAATCCGTGGCTTGGCTGGAGCGCTTCTTGCACGACTATGAGGGCACTGTTGTCGCCATTACCCATGACCGTTACTTCCTTGATAATGTGGCGGGTTGGATTCTGGAACTGGACCGTGGCGAAGGTATTCCGTGGGAAGGCAATTACTCCTCATGGCTGGAGCAGAAAGATGCTCGTCTGGCACTGGAAGCCTCTTCCGAAGCCGCACGTCGCAAGTCTATTGAGAAAGAGCTGGAATGGGTTCGCCAGAATCCAAAAGGCCGTCAGGCGAAAGGTAAAGCACGTCTGGCCCGCTTTGAAGAACTTAACAGCGTTGAGTATCAAAAACGTAATGAAACCAGTGAATTGTTCATTCCGCCGGGTCCAAGGTTGGGCGACAAAGTGCTGGAAGTTGAGCACCTGAGCAAGTCTTACGGTGACCGTCTGCTGATTGATGATCTGACCTTTGCGCTGCCGAAAGGGGCGATAGTGGGGATCATCGGGCCAAACGGGGCCGGTAAATCAACCCTGTTCCGCATGTTATCTGGGCAGGAACAACCTGATTCCGGCACGATTTCACTGGGCGATACCGTGCAATTGGCATCGGTTGATCAGTTCCGTGACAACATGGACGACAGCAAAACCGTATGGGAAGAAGTCTCCGGCGGTCAGGACATCATGAAGATCGGTAACTTTGAAATTCCAAGCCGTGCTTATGTAGGCCGCTTTAACTTTAAAGGGATTGATCAGGGCAAGCGTGTGGGTGAGCTGTCCGGTGGTGAGCGCGGCCGTATCCATTTGGCCAAACTGCTACAGGTTGGCGGTAACATGTTGCTGCTCGATGAACCGACTAACGATCTGGATATCGAAACGCTGCGCGCACTGGAAAACGCCTTACTGGAATTCCCGGGTTGCGCGATGGTTATTTCCCATGACCGTTGGTTCCTTGACCGAATTGCTACCCATATCATCGACTATCAGGATGAGGGCAAAGTGGCGTTCTTCGAAGGTAACTTTACTGAATACGAAGAGTGGAAGAAACGCACTCTGGGTGCCGAAGCACTGGAACCACACCGTATCAAGTATAAGAAGATGACCAAGTAATATGACATCGGCTCATCACGTGAGTCGATTAAAGCCGCTATTCGGCTCATCAAATGAGCCGAATACTCCAGCGACTCTCTCCCCCCAACAAGCCGCCAACCACCAGAATTCCATTTTGTGATCGTTATCATTCTTACCCACTGAATTTTGCCAGTATTCCTTGTCCTAAGGCAGTCAGCCGAAGGTGACAAGACTGCACACTATTTAGACTCCTTCGTCATCAGCGGTTTATGCGCCCTTCTGGTTCTGCGCCTACCCGCACCATCACAACGAAGGATAATAAGATGAACAATGCGATTATATTGGGGATAATTTGGCATCTGGTGGGCGCTGCCAGTGCGGCGTGTTTCTACGCGCCGTTTAAGCAAGTTAAAAAGTGGTCATGGGAGACCATGTGGTCGATTGGTGGCCTGGTGTCATGGCTTATCCTACCCTGGACGGTCAGCTATTTGTTATTGCCTGATTTTTGGCAATATTACGGCTCCTTCAGTATAGCAACCCTACTGCCAGTATTTCTGTTCGGTGCCATGTGGGGGATTGGTAATATCAACTACGGCCTGACCATGCGTTACCTCGGCATGTCGATGGGGATTGGGATTGCCATCGGTATCACCCTGATTATCGGCACATTAATGACCCCCATACTGCAAGGGCGCTTTGATGTACTGCTCGGCACTGCTGGCGGCCAAATGACCCTGCTGGGCGTCGTCGTGGCACTGATCGGGGTAGCTATTGTCAGTTACGCTGGATTACTGAAAGAACGCGCCATGGGCATTCAGGCGGAAGAGTTCAACCTGAAGAAAGGGCTTATTCTGGCGGTGATGTGCGGTATTTTCTCAGCCGGTATGTCATTTGCCATGGATGCCGCGAAACCGATGCATGAAGCCGCCAGCGCATTAGGGATTAACCCTCTGTATGTGGCGTTGCCAAGTTACGTCATCATCATGGGCGGTGGGGCCATCATCAACCTGAGTTACTGTTTTATTCGTTTAGCCAGCCTCAAGAATTTGTCAGTCAAAGCCGATTTTTCTATCGCCAAACCGCTGTTGATCACTAATATTTTGTTCTCAGCCTTGGGGGGATTGATGTGGTATCTGCAATTCTTCTTCTATGCCTGGGGTCACGCCAAAATCCCACCACAGTATGACTATATGAGCTGGATGCTGCACATGAGTTTCTATGTGTTGTGTGGTGGTATTGTGGGTCTGTTACTCAAAGAGTGGAAATGCTCTAGCAAGAAACCAGTGACGGTGCTGTGTATTGGTTGTCTGGTGATCATTCTGGCAGCAAATATAGTCGGTTTGGGTATGGCAGCATAATCGCAAAACTAAAGATAAAATGGTATTGGCGGGTGACGTTAAGCAACGTCCTCGCCAATTGGCATCGCTAAATGATGGTCGTACCCTGCGGCTGTTCTGCTTCCCGCCTATTCTTACCCGCGAATAACGGTGCTCGAACAAAACGCTGGCGATAGTCGCGTGGTGTCATGCCTGCTTCACGCGTAAAAACGGCAGAGAAATAATTACTGTCCTCAAACCCGCAACGCGCAGCAATATCACTGATGCGATGCTCACTTCCCCGCAGCAAACATTTGGCATGACAAAGGCGAATTTGGCGTAAATAATGGCTGATACTCATTCCGGTCTGTTGGCGAAACAGTTGTTTAAGTGAACGTTCAACCAACTGATTTTTATGGCAGAACTCTGCCATATCAAAATGCGTTGCCAGGCTTTGTTGTACGGCAGACATCACGAGATCTAGCTGTTCACCATCGGGCAATAGATGTGCCTGTTCAGCTCGGTAGCGATGGCGTTTTAGTACGATGGCGAGTTGCAATAATAGCGCCTCCGTCAGTTGTATCGACCAGGAATCTGTCTTACGTGACTCCTGTGCCAACTGATGAATAATCGGCCGAGCCTGTGCCATGCCCTGCGTGGTTAACCGCCAGTATCCTTGATTCTGCTCATGCCCAAATAAAGGTAATAACTTATGCCACTGTGCATTTAGGTGTAACCGTTCCGGGCAATAAATAATGTTATCTAATACCAAGTCATGCACGGATTCGTAGCTATGATGATCTGTGGCTTGAATATAAAAAACGTCGCCACAGGTAATGCGGTAAGGATGGTCATTTAGGACATGTAACCCGTTACCCCGCCAGACAATCACAATCTCGCAGAATTGATGGGTATGCTCTGCGAAGACTTCCTGCGGGTATCGGTTGGTTACCGCCACCGGCATCTGCTCCGATGGCAAATAATCCCGGCTTTCTAACCGCAGTGGTATCCGCATGTTTATCGCCCTATATTTACAGGTCAATTAATAAGCAGCTCATTATCATGAAACTACCGATTTTTACCGTGATGCTATTCACGCCTCCACGGGTTGCACTACAGTTGACTGCGCAAATCACGGGGAGACTGAGAAAACTCCCGCTTAAACAGCGTTGAAAAATGATTGCTGTCACCGAAACCACATTGGTAGGCAATCTCGGTAACGCTATTGTCGCTGTAACACAATTGATGACGCGCCTGTAGCAAACGCAAACGCGTCAGATAACGTTGTGGGGTCATGCCGGTCTGGTTTTTTAACTGCCGATGGAGGGTGCGTAATGGTAAAGCAAAGCGATCAGCCAGTTCCGGCCACTCAATTACCTCACTGTAGTGGTTCTGTAGCCAGTCTAATAATTGGCATAACCGCCCTTCCTGATCCTCACCCACCTGCGCCCGACACCCTTGCCACAGTTGTACCAACAACTGCATAAACACACTTTCATGTAGTGCAATATCTTCAGCTTGCTCACTGTGAGGCGAGTGCTCAAGGCAGCGAATCAAGTGTTTTACTTGCTGTAAAACCTGTCCATTAATCCGCCAATGAGAGGGGTAAACCCCTTCCGTTTCACGTGGCAGAAAATGTTCTACGCCAGACAAGAAACGAAAAGCATCGGGCGCACGGAATAAGACGTTGGTGAGGAACAAACCGTCGGTTGACTCAAACAGGTGACTATCATGGTCACGGACAAAACAAACACACCCTCCGCTTAAGGTGTAGGGGTTGCCATTAAACACATGGACCCCGGCCCCCTGCTCAACAATAATAATTTCATAAAAATCATGATGATGCTCTGGAAATACTGGTTGTGGCGCCCGGGCTTCAATTGCAACCGATGCGGAACTTGAAGAGAAAAAATCAATACTGTGCAAGACAGTCATCTTTTGCCCTCTTTCAACAGGCATGGCGAAATCGCCCTGCTTCAGCTCTCGATAGTAAAAGCAGCAGCGGTAATGAAACCTTCAATTTTTGACGTTAAAAGCGACTTTGGCGGTGATTTTTTTTAGATAAGTGCAGCAATGTTGAAAAGTATGCGCAGGGTCACAGGCGAGCGATGCCCTGTTTAAATACGAAACTGTGAGCTGTTTCACTTTCACTTTCGTCATTTTGCCAGCAAGCCATAGGGGCTGGCAGTGATGAGAAGGTGGTAGGTAAGGCAAGTTTCTACACTGTGGGCATTGAGAAATGACAGGCCACTAATCATGCCCACACAATCAGCAGTGACACCATCTATCAGCCCACGGCACATAGTCGCCATTGACCTTGGCGCATCCAGCGGGCGCGTGATGCTGGCGAGTTATCATCCCAGCCAACAGCAACTTGAGCTGCGAGAAGTTTGCCGCTTTGCTAATCAGATTAAATCCATTGATGGTACCGATGTCTGGGATATTGATGCTATTGAACAATCAATCCGTCAGGGCCTGAATCAGCTCGATAGCGAAGGGATTCAGCTCGACAGCATTGGCATTGATAGCTGGGGTGTTGATTTTGTTTTACTTGATAAGCAAGGGAAACGAGTCGGACAGCCAGTCTCCTACCGCGACAGTCGTACGCAGGGTGTGATGGAGCAAGCGCAACAAACGCTGGGAAGCAGTGCCATTTATCGCCGTACCGGTATTCAATTTTTACCGTTCAATACCTTGTATCAATTACGGGCATTAAGCGAACAGCAACCGTATTTGTTGGCCGATGTCGCCCATCTGTTACTGATCCCGGACTATTTGCACTATCGTCTTACTGGCCAGCTTAACTGGGAATACACCAATGCCACTACCACCCAGTTACTTAATATTGAAACCAATGATTGGGATAGCGATCTATTAGCCTATGCCGGCGTACCGGCCCATTGGTTTGCCAAACCCACTAAACCCGGCAATACCATCGGCTATTGGCCAGGCGCCAGCGGCCAGCAGGTGCCGGTCATTGCCGTTGCCAGCCACGATACTGCCAGCGCGGTACTTGCCGCACCATTGATTGATGCGGATGCTGCCTATCTTAGCTCCGGTACCTGGTCATTGATGGGGTTTGAAAGCCTCACCCCCATAACCCATGGGCAGGCGCTGGCCAGCAATATCACCAATGAAGGTGGCGCTGAAGGCCGCTATCGGGTACTGAAAAATATTATGGGTTTGTGGTTACTGCAACGGGCCACTGATGAGTTGCAGATTAAAGACCTGCCGCAGTTGATCGAACAGGCGGCACGCCAACCAGCTTGCCGCTCGCTGATTAACCCCAATGACAGCCGCTTTATCAATCCAGCCAATATGTGCGGCGAAATTCAGAACGCCTGCCGCGAATATGGCATGCCAATCCCCACCACCGCAGCCCAACTGGCTCGTTGTATCTTTGATAGCCTCGCCATGTTGTACCGGCAAGTTGCCCAAGAACTGGCAGAGTTACGCGGGCGTCCAATCAGTCATTTGCATATCGTCGGTGGCGGCTGCCAAAACCAATTCCTTAATCAGCTCTGTGCTGATGCCTGTGGCCTGAATGTCACCATGGGGCCGGTTGAGGCCTCGACACTGGGCAATATTGGCAGCCAATTAATTGCACTGGGAGAGATGAGCGATGTTGCTCACTACCGCCGTATCGTGGCGAATAACTTCCCACTCCACCCTTTATCCCCTCACGACAACACTGACTTTGCAGCCCATTGGCCGCAATTCCAGTCACTGAGTCAATTACCTAAGGAACTTTGCATATGACGAACTCTATTGAACAGGCCTGGAGCCTGGCTAAACAGCGATTTGCCGCCGTCGGCGTGGATGTTGATGCCGCACTTGCCCGCCTCGATACCCTGCCGGTCTCCATGCATTGCTGGCAAGGTGATGACGTCACCGGTTTTGAAAACCCGGATGGCGTACTGACCGGCGGGATTCAGGCCACCGGTAACTACCCCGGTAAAGCGCGTAATGCTGCTGAGTTACGTTCTGACCTCGAGCTGGCCCTAACATTGATTCCCGGCCCTAAACGACTAAATTTACATGCTATTTATCTCGAATCGGATACCCCCGTGGCTCGTAATAAAATTGAGCCACGCCACTTTAGCCGCTGGGTTGAGTGGGCTAAAAAACATCATCTGGGATTGGACTTCAACCCATCCTGCTTCTCTCATCCACTGAGTGCCGATGGTTTTACCCTGTCTCATGCCAACCCTGAAATTCGCCAATTCTGGATTGAACATTGTCAGGCCAGCCGCCGGGTCTCTGCCTATTTTGGTGAGCAACTAGGGACACCATCGGTGATGAATATCTGGATCCCCGATGGCATGAAGGATACCCCCATCGACCGTTTGGCACCCCGCCAACGGCTGCTATCAGCACTGGATGAGGTTATCAGTGAAAAGTTAAACCCAAACCATCACATTGATGCCGTCGAAAGCAAATTGTTTGGTATTGGGGCTGAAAGCTACACCGTCGGCTCTAACGAGTTTTACATGGGATATGCCGCCAGCCGCCAGACCGCACTGTGTCTGGACGCCGGTCACTTCCACCCGACTGAAGTGATTTCCGACAAGATCTCTAGCGCCATGTTGTATGTTCCGCGCCTGCTACTGCATGTCAGCCGCCCGGTGCGTTGGGACAGCGACCATGTGGTCTTGCTCGATGATGAAACACAGGCTATCGCCAGCGAAATTATCCGCCACGACCTGTTCGACAGGGTACATATCGGTCTCGACTTCTTTGATGCCTCCATCAACCGTATCGCCGCCTGGGTCATTGGCACTCGCAACATGAAGAAAGCCTTGCTGCGCGCCTTATTGGAACCGACCGAGATGCTACGCCAATTGGAACTGCGCGGTGACTACACCGCACGCCTGGCGCTGCTGGAAGAACAGAAATCCCTGCCATGGCAAGCCATCTGGGAAGGGTATTGTCAGCGCAACGATGTGCCAGTCGATGCCCGCTGGCTCAATGCAGTACGTGATTACGAACAACAGACTCTCAGCCAACGTTAAGGACTCATGATTATGCAAGCTATTCAATCTTCCTGGTTTATTCAGGGAATGATTAAAGCCACCAGCGATATGTGGCGCAAAGGGTGGGATGAACGTAACGGTGGCAATATCAGCCTGCGCTTACTGGCTGAAGAGGTTGAACCCTATCGTGGTGATTTCGCAGCGCAACCACGTAACGTAGAACTCACTCAACCCGCCCCCGAACTGGCGAACAGTTGGTTCTTAGTCACCGGTTCTGGCAAATTTTTCCGCAATGTTGAGTTAAACCCAGAAGACAATCTGGTACTACTGCAAGTCAGCAATGATGGTATGGCTTATCACATTCACTGGGGCCTGCCCCAAGGGGGGCTGCCAACCTCAGAGCTTGCCGCGCACTTCCAATCTCATATTGTTCGCATGCAAGTCAGTGCTGGCAGCAACCGAGTGATCATGCATTGCCATGCCACCAATCTGATTGCTCTGAGTTATGTACAAAAACTGGAAAATGCCAGCTTCACTCGATTGTTATGGGAGGGCAGCACCGAGTGCCTGGTGGTGTTCCCCGACGGTATCGGCATCGTGCCATGGATGGTGCCGGGAACCGACGGTATTGGTAGCCAAACCGCCGAGCAGATGCGTGAACACAGCCTAGTGCTGTGGCCATTCCACGGTATTTTCGGCAGTGGGCCAACACTGGATGATGCCTTTGGTCTGATTGATACCGCCGAGAAATCCGCCGAAATCATGGTGAAAGTCCTGTCGATGGGTGGCAAGCAGCAAACCATTTCTCGTGAACAACTGATAGCACTCGCGGCTCGTTTTGACGTGACCCCATTAGCCGCTGCACTGGACGTTTAACCCCTTCGACCAACGCTCCGGTTCAGGTCGGGGCTGGTCATTATCTGGTCTGCTTTCTTTGAGGAGCACAGCATGAGCTTTATGTTGGCACTACCAAAAATCAGCTTGCACGGCACAGGTGCAATCGAGGATATGGTTAAATTACTCGGTGACAAACAGTGGGGCAAAGCCCTGATTGTCACTGATGGGCAATTGGTCGAGCTCGGCCTACTCGACGGTCTGTTCGCTGCGATGCAGCAGCATCAGCTACCTTATGCCTTGTTTGGCGAGGTATTTCCTAACCCTACCGAAACGTTAGTACAGGCAGGATTCACTGCTTTCAGGCAGCATCAGTGTGACTATCTGATAGCTTTTGGTGGCGGTAGCCCAATCGATACAGCCAAAGCCGTTAAAATTTTGACCGCCAATCCGGGGCCATCCACGGCGTATTCCGGTGTCGGCAAAGTAAAACAGAGCGGCGTCCCTCTGGTCGCCATCAATACCACCGCCGGAACAGCCGCAGAACTGACCAGTAATGCAGTGATTATTGATAGCCAGCGGCAAGTAAAAGAAGTCATTATCGACACCAATATTATTCCTGATATCGCCGTCGATGATCCCGCTGTCATGTTGAATATTCCCGCCAGTGTGACTGCTGCGACCGGAATGGATGCCCTCACCCACGCTATCGAAGCGTACGTATCGCTGGGCGCACACACCCTAACCGACCATTCAGCGCTTGAATCTATTCGCCTGATCAGCCAATGGCTGCCTCTGGCAGTCGATGACGGTAAGAATCTGCACGCACGTGAAATGATGGCGTGCGGCCAGTATCTGGCGGGGATGGCATTTAACAGCGCCGGGCTAGGTTTAGTGCATGCACTGGCCCATCAACCAGGTGCTACCCATAACCTTCCACACGGGGTGTGCAATGCTATTTTACTGCCAATCATTGAAGAGTATAACCGCCCACAGGCAGTCAGCCGTTTTGCCCGCATAGCACAAGCCATGGGGGTAAATACTCAGCAGTTGACTGATGAGCAAGCCAGCCATCAAGCGATAAGCGCCATTCGGCAGTTGTCACAACGTGTTGGCATTCCTGCCGGATTTTCAGCATTAGGTATTCAGGAAAGTGATATCGAAGGCTGGTTAGATAAAGCGCTGGCGGATCCTTGTGCTCCTTGTAACCCACGTACTGCGGACAGAGATCAAGTCCGCGCACTGTACTTACAGGCACTTTGATCGGAGTAATATCATGATACGCAAAGCCTTTGTAATGCAGGTTAACCCTGATGCCCATGCAGAATATCAGCGGAGGCACTCACCCATCTGGCCAGAACTGGAAGCGGTACTGAAAGCCCATGGCGCTCACCACTATTCAATTTTTCTCGATGACACGCGCAATTTGCTATTTGGTTTTGTCGAAATTGAATCAGAAGAGCGCTGGAATGCCGTGGCCCAAACCGCCATTTGCCAGCGCTGGTGGCAACATATGGCCGATGTGATGCCAGCCAACCCTGATAACAGCCCGGTAAGCCAGGCACTACGAGAAGTGTTCTATTTGGCATAGCTCGCCCGATGTGGAGCCTGGCTCCACATCTTTCAGGACGTTGCCAGTCCCTGCACATAGTCTTCAAACACCGGATGACCTATCACCACATCAATAAAACAGCTCAGCGCCGGTGAGTTCAACTTACGACTCGGATACACCAGATACAGCTCATTACCTTCAGCCTGCCATTGTGGTAACACTTCCACTAATTGACGGTTTGCCACCACTTCACGGCTTAAAAATGCCGGTAATAGGGTGATACCACCACCTGCCAGGGCACATTCACGGGCATACAGTAGATTATCAGTGACATGTAGCGCAGGTACCTGCCAGCGGTAAAACTCATCTTCACGGCGTAAAATCAGCGCCTGCCAGGCACGGTGGGCAATGCAACGGTGAGTATCCAGTTGCCTTGGATGAGTGAGTGGCGGATGCTGTGCCTGATAGGTGGGTGACGCCAACAGATAGCGTGGCGCATAGCCCAATCGGCGGCCAATCAGTGACGAGTCCTGTGGCTTACCGGTGCGCAATGCCACATCGAAGCCTTCTTCAACCAAGTCTACCATGGAGTCCGAGACTAACACTTCCAACAGCACATCCGGGTATTGCCGCTGGAAATCTGTTGCCAACCGCGCCAGTAAAGTCGCGCCCAGCCCTGCCGGAGTTGAGATGCGCAAGCGGCCACTGGGGTTATCCTTCAGGCGTTGCAGCGCCAGATCAGCGCGCTCTGCGGCTTGTAGCATCTCCTGACAATGCACCAGATAGCGCTCACCGGCAAAGGTCAGGTTCAGCTGACGGGTGGTTCGATTGAGTAAACGGATACCTAAGTTTTGTTCTAATTGACTGATGCGCTGGCTGACACTGGATTTCGGCAAACCCGCCATTTCAGCGGCGCGGGTAAAGCTGCCACACTCCGCGACTCGTGCAAACAGCGCCATATCCTGAAGTTGTTTAAACATGATTGTTTATCTTAGACGAACACTGCGTTAGTGATTGTCCATCTTATCACCACCACCAAGAAGGTCTAGACTCAATCCATACGCTAAACAGGAGTATTACCATGTCAGTTAAAGCCATTGCCGTGAACCCGCAACAACCCACCGATTTTATTGAAGTCGCTCTGGACTCACTCACTCCCGGTCCGTTTGATTTGCTGGTTGAGGTTAAAGCCGCATCCATCAATCCGGTTGATACCAAAGTACATGCTGGCCTGAAGAAGAATGGCCTGCAACAGCCGCGAATTCTGGGTTGGGATGCCGCTGGAGTGGTCATCAGCGTCGGTGCGAACGTCACCGAGTTCCGTGCAGGTGATGAAGTGTGGTATGCCGGCGATATCACCCGCCCCGGTAGCAATGCTAACCAACAGTTGGTTGATGCTCGCATCGTGGCCCACAAACCCCGCTCATTCAACTGGGCGCAGGCCGCTGCATTGCCATTAACCGCAATAACTGCATGGGAAGCGCTGTTTGAACATCTAAAAATTCAGCACGCCAGTGCCGGACAAAGTTTATTGATCATCGGGGGAGCGGGCGGGGTTGGCTCATTAGCTATTCCTCTGGCGGCATTACGTAGCCCGCTAAAAGTGATAGCAACAGCATCACGGCCAGCATCAGCCGCCTGGTGTCGTGAACGTGGAGCGGACTTAACCGTTGATTATCACCATCTGAAAGCTGAGCTGGCAGAAGAAGGTATTGATAAAGTTGATTATATTCTTTGCCTGAATGACACCGACGGCCACTGGCCCGCCATCAGTGAGCTCATCGCACCATTGGGGCAAATCTGTACCATCGTTGAGAATGAAAAACCGTTGGATCAAAATCAGTTAAAACTAAAAAGTGCCGCCCTGCATTGGGAATTTATGTTCACCCGCAGTATGTTCTCTACCCCGGATATCGCCCAACAAGGGCAAATTTTGAAACAGGTAAGCCAGTTGGTGGATGAGGGCAAACTGCCAGGCACCTTAAGCGAAACACTGCACGGCCTGACAGTGGAAAACCTGCATGCCGCCCACGCGCAAGTTGCAGGCGGGCATATGCAGGGTAAAGTGGTTATTGCTTACTAAATATATTATTAAAAGGGCTATTTTATTTGCCATTTTACATTTGGGCAGTGCTCACAAAATGCATACATTTTGAACGCCCTTAAGGGCGGCCCGTAGGGGGAGCGTAGCGAATAAAATCCTCACGTAGCCATGATTTATAAGGTCATGGTATACGCTCCGGTTTCTGTGCGCTGTCCGCATGCAAACTGACTGCAACAATCACGCCCTCAGATATCAAATTTTCATCAACCCTATTGTTGTACATCACTCAATAATGAAGGGCGGGCAAGGCGTTGCAGGTCCGCGGCCAGTAACTGCTGCACCAGTTCGACGCAGCGCAGAAAGCGTTCATCATAGTCTGCCGATTCGACGTGAACATATTCGATATTATTACTGCGCAACATCTGCTCCAGTAAGTTCTGGAAGGATTTGCGGTCACGATCGCTCCCCAGGCTGCGCAAACCATCGGCAACCCACGGCGTATTATTTTCCAACAAAATAACCAGATCAAAACGGTATTCATCAATCAGCGCCTGCACGAAGGGGTGCTCTTTGCCTTCATACTTTTTGCAAAAGGCCTGCGTGGTAACAAAGTCAGTATCGATAAATGCCACTTTGTTGGCGTATTTCACCGCAAAATCCACATACTGTGCCTGCCCCAGCGCGATTTTGTCGTAATCAGAATATTGCAACGCCATCTCATCGCCGCCAAGATGGGAGAAGACATAATCCCGGCCATATTCCCACGCACTGGTAGTATTGAAGATATTGGCTAACTTATTGACCAAAGTGGATTTCCCACTGGATTCACCGCCCAGTATCGCCACAGTACGGACAAAAAATGGCTTCACTTCAGTCGGAATATAGTCCCAGTAACGGAAAGGGTCACGGCGGATCTGGCGACCACTGATATTCATAAATGAGCGCTGTGGATCAATCAGGATGGTTTCGATGCCAAATTGCTCGTTGTAATGCGGCGCATCCTGGCTTTCGCTGGAATAAATAAAATTCGGAACAATGCCTTTTTCATTCATAAAGCTTTTTACGCCATGGCTCCACACATCCCAGCCATGGGGGTACGGCTCGATACCGTGCTCATCAAACGAATGAATATGGATATTTTTCTGATATTTAAAGGTTTGTAACAACCAGCGCAAACGGTCACTGACCGTCGGTTGCTGTGACATCGAACTGTTCTCAAACAGCTCACGATCGCGTGGCTCATCGAAACAAAGAATGATGTGCAACTCGTCAACCTGGCTACAGGCGCGCTGGATTAAATAGATATGGCCGGTATGCAGCGGGTAAAATTTACCAAACACCACGCCGACTTTTTTCTCACGGCGGGGAAACTCCAGCCCGAGGAAACGGTGCAGAGCTTCAAGCTTTTGCGCACTGGGGCTTTTGATTTTGTCGTTGAGTAGCTGGCTTAAATAACCTTTGGTCATGCCGTTGCATTCGGCCACTTGCTGTAAGGTGCAACCCTTTTGCTTAATTGCTGTTTTGAGATAGTCGAATTGCAGCATACCGCCTCCTTGTTTAGTGCGCTAAACAAAAATAACACAGTATGCTGCAAGATGAACACGACTAAATTAGCGGTTATAAATCCTCTAACACCGCCAACGCATCAGCCAATTTCTTCACACCGAACACCTGCATATTGGGCAGGGGCTTCTTCGGCATATTGGCATACGGCACGATAGCGCGTTTAAAACCGTGTTTGGCCGCCTCAGAGATACGCTCTTGACCACTGGGTACTGGGCGAATTTCACCGGCTAGCCCTACCTCACCAAACACCACTAAATCCTGTGGCAGCGGGCGGTCACGCAAGCTGGATACTAGCGACATCAGCAATGCCAGATCAGCACTGGTTTCTGTCACTTTCACACCACCCACCACATTGACGAACACATCTTGGTCCGACATCTGTAATCCGCCATGGCGATGTAATACCGCCAGCAAGATTGCCAGCCGGTTCTGTTCCAGACCGACCGCCACCCGACGTGGGTTGGACATCATTGAGTGATCGACCAGTGCCTGAATCTCTACCAGCAGCGGGCGAGTCCCTTCCCATACCACCATCACCGAGCTACCAGCAGTGACTTCATCCCCACGGCTGAGGAAAATCGCCGACGGGTTGCTAACTTCACGCAAGCCCTGTTCGGTCATGGCAAATACGCCTAACTCATTAACCGCACCAAAGCGGTTTTTGTGGCTACGCAGCGTACGGAAACGAGTATCACCGTCACCATCAAGCATCACAGAGCAGTCAATACAGTGCTCCAGCACTTTCGGCCCGGCCAGTGAACCATCTTTCGTCACATGGCCCACCATGATAATGGCGACACCCCGGGTTTTGGCAAAACGGGTCAGGTAGGCGGCCGTTTCGCGCACTTGGGCCACGCTGCCCGGCGACGACTGAATATCCGCCATATGCATCACCTGAATGGAGTCGATCACCATCAAGCGCGGCTGCTCTTGCTCAGCAATCAAGCAAATTTGCTCGATACTGGTTTCCGACAGCATATTGAGGCCCGCAGTAGGCAACCCCAAACGATGCGCACGCATCGCCACCTGCTGCAACGACTCTTCGCCGGTGACATACAGGGTTTTCATGTTTTCAGACAGCTTGCAGAGCGTTTGCAACAGTAAGGTACTTTTCCCCGCGCCGGGGTTACCACCAATCAGAATGGCACTGCCCGGCACTACACCACCACCCAGCACCCGATCAAACTCCAGAAAGCCCGTTGAAAAGCGCGGTAGTTCGTCCAGACTGATATCTGACAGCTTCTGTACCCGGCTGACGCCTGCATCACCGGCATAGCCACCAAAACGCTCATTGCGCGACGACGACGAGGTTGCCGCCGCCAGCCTGATTTCGGTAATGGTATTCCAGGCATTACAGGCACTGCACTGCCCCTGCCAACGAGGATAATCGGCACCACACTCATTACAGACAAATGCTCGTTTTGGCGCTTTAGCCACGGTTCACCTCAATTTAATTAGCTCACACCTGCCTGAACCCCAAATTACCTAACAGGCGTAATTGTTGCAGGCAGTTTGAGTGCAGACAGCGCGCAGAAACCGCAGCGTACACCATGACGTTGTAAACCATGGCGACATGAGGATTTTATTCGCTACGCTCCCCCTACGGGCCGCCCTTAAGTGTGTTCAAAATGCATGCGTTTTGTGAGCACTGCACAAGCTCAAAAATGGCAAATAAAACAGCCTATTTCATCGTTCTTCATGCTTCAGACTGCCGGTCAAAATGCAAAGAACACTCAGCAAATCACCGTGACGGATCGCCACTTTCGCTTTGGCATACACCTTCGGCTTTGCATGGAAAGCCAGCCCTAAACCGGCGGCTTGCATCATTTTCAGGTCATTGGCGCCATCGCCGATAGCCACTGTTTGAGCAATAGGGATATTGAGTTTTTCCGCCAACTTGAGCAGGGTATCGGCTTTATATTGTGCATCGACAATCGGCCCTAACACTTTGCCGGTCAGCTTGCCGTCTTTGATTTCAAGTTCATTGGCTGCCACATCGACCAGACGCAGTTTGTCGCGCAGATATTCAGCGTAATAAGTAAAACCACCGGAGGCGATCGCCACATGCCAATCTAATGCCTGAAGCTTACGGACCAGGCTGGTCAGCCCCGGCATCAATGGCAGTTGGTCACGTACCTGTTTTAAGATATTGGCATCCGCCCCTTTCAGGGTGGCAACCCGCTGACGCAGGCTGGCGGCGAAGTCCAATTCACCTTGCATGGCGCGTTCGGTGACGGCAGCCACTTCTTCGCCAACACCGGCGAGCTTGGCAATCTCATCAATACATTCGATTTGGATGGCAGTTGAATCCATATCCATCACCAGCAGGCCCGGGGTACGCAAATGCGGGATAGCCCCCAGAGGGGCGACATCAAGACCGTTTTCATCCGCTAACGTTTTAATCCGTGGGGTTAAACTGCCGGCCAAACGGATGACCTGATAATCCTCCACACACCAAGCGGAGACAATCACCATGGCGGCACCCAATTGGCCCTGAAAACCCGTAATACGCTGTTTATCCAGCTTTCTACCGTACAGTAGCCAACCTGTATGACCGGCACGATAATCCAGCGGCATGACCTCATCACCACTGAGCGAAAGTGGCAGACCCGGCCATTGATAGATCTCCGCGGGGAGATCGCAATAGGTCAGACTATTAGACATGAATGACTCCTGTAGAAAACGGGGTAAAGACCAGACAAAAGGACGCATCAAGCTATCCTATCGCCCTTGCTTCTGGCAACATAAAGTCACCGATTCTTGCAAGGAACCTGCATGGCTAAGGCCAAACTAAAATTCCGACTGCACCGTACGGCTATTGTGCTGATTTGCCTGGCATTATTAGTCTTGCTGATGCAAGGTGCATCCTATTTCAGCCTCAGTCATCAACTCGCTCGTTCGGAACAAGTTGAAGAGCTGGCGAAAACACTGGCAAAACAAGTCACTTTCAGCCTCGCCCCCATCATGGACAGTGGGGATGATGATATCGACAGCCAAAAAGTTGACGAAATTCTCCAGCAACTGACGCAATCAAGCCGCGTATTGGATGCCAGTGTATATCAAATTGACGGAACGCTGGTCGCCAGCGCCGGAGAGAACGTAAAAGTACGTGATCGACTGGCTTTGGATGGTAAACGCCCCGGCAGCTATTTCAACCACCAGATTGTCGAGCTGATCCCCGGAAAAAGCGGGCCAAGCGGCTTTCTGCGTATGACGCTGGACACCCATGTGCTGGCGACGGAATCCAAGCAAGTGGATAATACCACCAATTTGCTGCGCTTGATGATTCTCGTCGCGCTGGCGGTGGGGATCATTCTGGCTCGCACTCTGCTGCAAGGTCGCCGCAGCCGTTGGCAGCAATCACCTTATCTGCTCACCGCCAATACGCCGGTCAAAGAAGATGAGGATGAAACACCAGAGACAGCTGCCAGTCAGGCAGATGCAAATAAAAAGACGGGCGATAAATAATACTGCGGATAGATATTATGCCATGCGCTCAATTAGCGTGGTGAGAGAAAGCAGTTGTCCCTGCATCTGTCGGGCAATAAGTTTGAATTCATTACTGATGTTCGAGTGATCTATCACCTGTTGCCAGAATATATTTGCCAGTTGCTGTGCGCGTTGCCAGTGCAGCTTGCTGATATCAGCAGATAAAGAGATTTCCGGCACGTTGTGGCGCATATTCCCCGTACTCGTCGGGGCAAATGCCATTGGCAGCATATCGTAAACTGGCGCTAATGATAGTGGTGTGTTCTCAGGATGCAGAAAGGAAAGGTTACCTTGGTGCATATCGGTATTGGCGATTAATTTGCCAAATGCCCAGATAACGTTAACCTGTTCTAATGCCGGCGCGGCCAGTAATCCTTTATCGACTAATTGTTGGCAAACTTGTGGCCAACTGGCGACTGGGTTGCCAACAAATTCGGCATTAACCGCCTCTAAAGAAACTATCCCTAAACGACCACGCTGCCCGCAGCGATCAAATCGCTCTACCTCAAGGAATATTTGCCTACCAACACCCTGTAAAACCTGACTTGTGGCCGCTTTATAACCCCCATTATTTAAGGTGCTAAGTGCAAGCGACTCAGATATCAGTAGGTCACCCCAGCGCCGACTATTGGCGTTTTGTGAAGAGGCAGAAAATTTGACAATAACATATGACGAAGGCCGCTCCAGATTCCCTGCATAACAAGTAAATTTCGGTTGTTCGCCGCCCGCAGAAGAACCGACCATTTCACCCGCCAGAGCCATTTGAGAAAGTTCTGCATAACGAGATAACTTATCTACCGGATCGATAGGTATCGCATCAGGTGCTGCTAACCAATGTTGATAACTTTGTTGTCCAATCAATATATTGCCATTCATATCATCGGCCTGACGTGACAGAGCTAATAAGATATGGTCTTCATTCCACAAACGAACATCATCGGTGAGCTGTAACTTACCTGCAACTGACTTCCCCCAAATCCGCCCGAGAAACCCCTGCGGCCGCATATCAGTCAAATACCACGGCAAGCTATCAAATAGCTGCCATGTATCAGATGCCAGTTGATGTACACAGCACATTTCAGCCGGATGGATAGGATAGAGTATCGCGAAATGGGTTGCATGACCCTGTTCATCGATACGATATAGCGGAAATGCATGCTCTGCGGCACTATCTCCAGCAATGTACCGCCGCAAGGCATATTGTGTTGCTTTGCCTTTACCTATTTTCAGCACCCTCTCTTTTAACCCGCTTAACTGCCGGGAAACCGTGGGTTGACTGATTGCCATAGCTTGCGCCAGATAGCTCGCGGTCGCCGGTTTTTGGCGTAATAACGTTTCCAGAGAGAGCATATGAATAGATTCGTGAATAGAATGATGAATAGATTTATAGCGCTAATTATCTGATGTGTAAAGAAACCTATTTTTTCTGGCAGATTTTATGAATAGATTCAGCGGCAGAAATCGCTGCCGCTGAATAGAGGGAAGCAGAGACGGGATTACTTCTGATCGCCCAACAACACCGATTCTAATGCAATTTCAATCATGTCATTGAAGGTGGTCTGGCGCTCCGCAGCGGTGGTTTGCTCACCGGTACGGATATGGTCAGAAACAGTACAGATGGTCAGGGCTTTAGCACCGAACTCCGCGGCAACGCCGTAGATACCGGCCGCTTCCATTTCCACGCCCAGAATGCCGTATTTTTCCATCACATCAAACATTTGCGGGTCTGGCGTGTAGAACAGGTCAGCAGAGAAGATGTTACCTACACGGACGTCGATACCTTTCGCTTTTGCCGCATCCACTGCATTGCGGGTCATTTCAAAGTCAGCAATCGCTGCATAGTCGTGATCTTTAAAGCGCATACGGTTTACTTTGGAGTCGGTACAAGCCCCCATGCCGATCACCACATCACGCAGTTTCACATCAGCGCGAACCGCACCACATGAACCGACACGAATGATTTTTTTCACGCCAAAATCAGTGATCAGTTCTTTGGCGTAAATGGAGCAGGACGGGATACCCATACCGTGGCCCATTACCGAGATTTTGCGGCCTTTATAAGTACCGGTGAAGCCCAACATGCCACGCACATTGTTCACTTCGCGCACGTCTTGCAGGAAGGTTTCGGCGATAAATTTCGCACGCAGTGGATCCCCTGGCATCAATACAACATCAGCGAAATCACCCATTTCAGCATTAATATGTGGCGTTGCCATAATCACTTTCCTTAAAAATCAGAGAATTAAAATTTATATTACTGAACTGTTTTTAAGTTTGAACTACTTTGCACAGTTCAGAGAAAATCAGCCATCGCCAGCGTAGATGAGCACCGACAGTTTGGGCACGGCCAGCGCACAGCCCCCGGAGCGTACACGCAGTACGTGAGGAGGGCGAGCACTGACTGCCCGGGTTCAAAATGGCACGCTCAGCTTAGCTGAATGACTTAAAGCATATTCTTACCGTAATCCATTGGGGATAGATTGAAATATGTCGCTACCGTCTGCCCAATATCAGCAAAGGTCTCACGATGCCCAAGCGATCCTGGTTTGACTTTCGGGCCGTAAACCAAGACCGGAATGTGCTCACGGGTATGGTCAGTGCCCGGCCAGGTTGGATCACAACCGTGGTCAGCCGTCAGGATCAGGATGTCATCTTCTTTTACCAGCGCCATCAACTCAGGCAGGCGGCGGTCGAACAGTTCCAATGCAGCAGCATAACCAGCAACGTCGCGACGGTGACCGTAAGAAGAGTCAAAATCCACAAAGTTAGTGAACACGATAGTGTTGTCACCGGCTTTCTTCATTTCTTCTATCGTGGCATCAAATAGCGCATCCAGACCGGTGGCTTTCACTTTCTGAGTAATACCCACATGCGCATAGATATCGGCAATTTTACCGATAGAAACCACTTCTCCCCCTTTCTCATCCACCAGTTTTTTCAACATGGTTGGCGCTGGCGGTTCAACGGCCAGATCATGGCGGTTACCGGTGCGTTGGAAGTTACCTGGCTTGTCACCAATAAACGGACGCGCAATCACACGACCAATATTGTAGCCACCCTCGGTCAGCTCTTCGCGGGCAATTTCACATAATTCATACAAGCGATCCAGGCCAAAGGTCTCTTCGTGGCAGGCAATCTGGAACACCGAGTCAGCCGAGGTATAGAAAATCGGTTTGCCGGTTTTCATATGCTCTTCACCCAGTTGGTCAAGGATAACGGTCCCACTTGAGTGACAGTTACCCAGATAACCCGGCAGGTTGGCCCGTTTTACCAGTTTATCCAACAGTTCCTGTGGGAAACTGTTTTCGACATCACTGAAGTAACCCCAGTCAAACAGCACCGGCACCCCCGCAATCTCCCAGTGGCCTGACGGTGTATCTTTACCGGAGGATAACTCACTGGCATAACCATAGGCACCAATGATATCTGCATTCTTATCCAGCCCGACCGGGAATTTACCGGTGGACTCTTCGGCAGCTTTACCCAACCCTAAACGACTCAGGTTTGGCAGCGTCAATGGGCCACTACGACCAACGTTAGCTTCACCACGGGCGCAGACCTCAGCAATGTGGCCCAGAGTGTCGGCCCCTTCGTCACCAAATTTTTTAGCATCTGCGCTGGCACCGATACCAAATGAGTCTAATACCATAATAAATGTACGTTTCATCATTTTCTCCTGCGTGGGTTCACGCTCTGGGGCAGCAATGTTCATCGGCTCCCCCATGTAATTAATCAATCTGTTTTCGCTAACACTTGCCTTCAAGGGCAAATATCTTCAATAACAAAAGTATGGCGTTTATTCAGTAATACGGCGATAGATAACCGGTGTTTCTTCCGGCGCTTTGTCACCCAAGGTGATCGCCGCACGTAGTGCATCTGCTGCCTGCTGCCAGTCATCTTCGTTATTGGCATGAATCACCGCTAAGGGTTGCTGACCATCAACACCGGTCCCCAGACGTGCCATTTCAGTGATACCAACACTATAATCAATAGGATCAGTTGCCCGACGACGACCGCCGCCGAGGGAAACCACCGCCATACCCAGTGCACGGGTATCCATCGCAGTAACCACGCCTGCTCGTTCAGCAAATACCGGCTTGCTCAACATGGCAACCGGTAGGTAGCTGTCATAGCGCTCAACGAAATCACTTGGGCCTTTTTGCGCCGCCACCATGCGACCAAAGAGTTCTGCTGCTTTACCGTTATCCAGCACCGCCTGTAGCTTGGATCTGGCGTCAGCATCATCTTGCGCCAAACCACCTGATAACAGCATTTCAACGCACAGCGCCATCGTCACTTCTAACAAGCGTGGATTACGATATTCACCCGTCAGGAAACGTACCGCTTCGCGCACTTCAACCGCATTACCGGCGCTGGAAGCCAACACCTGATTCATATCGGTCAATAGTGCCGTTGTTTTACAACCCGCGCCGTTAGCCACACTGACAATAGCCTGTGCTAAATCGGCAGATAATTGATATGTCGGCATAAAGGCACCAGAACCCACCTTCACATCCATCACCAACGCATCCAGCCCTTCAGCCAGTTTCTTCGCCAAAATAGAAGCGGTAATCAGTGGAATGGAATCTACAGTGGCGGTGATATCACGGGTAGCGTAGAAACGTTTATCTGCCGGTGCTAATGAGCTGGTTTGACCAATGATGGCGACACCGACGTCCTGAATGATTTTACGGAACGCATTATCATCGGGGAAAATATCAAAACCGGGTATAGCTTCCAGTTTGTCCAAGGTTCCGCCGGTATGGCCCAGACCACGGCCAGAAATCATCGGCACATAGCCACCACAGGCTGCGACCATCGGGCCGAGCATCAGTGATGTCACATCACCCACGCCACCGGTAGAGTGTTTATCCACGATGGGGCCGTTTAGATTAAGGCTCTGCCAGTTGAGCACCGTGCCAGAATCACGCATTGCCATGGTTAGTGCCACGCGCTCCGGCATGCTCATGTCATGGAAATAGATGGTCATCGCCAAAGCAGCAATCTGCCCTTCGGAAACCACATTGTCGCGGATCCCATTGATAAAGAAACGAATCTCTTCTTCGCTCAGTGGCTGACCGTCGCGTTTTTTACGGATAATTTCTTGTGCCAGAAACACAGCATCCCCCTGACCTAAATAAGGATAAAAGCCGCACGGCAGGCTAGTCGCCCGCAGCGCATCGGCTAAACTCAATGATTGCGATAATGATTAGTAACCGCTACTTTTGCTATCACTCTGATGGCCCAGCGTGGTTAATAAGCTGGCTAACAGACTGGATGCGCCAAAGCGGAAGTGGCGGGCGTCGGCCCAACCCTCACCCATCAATTGATCGGCCAGTTGCAGGAATTGCGCGGCATCTTCGGCAGTACGTACTCCGCCCGCTGGCTTAAAGCCGACGGTTTTACCCACACCTAAATCACGGATAGTGCTCATCATAATACCCGCACTTTCCAGTGTGGCATTGACCGGCACTTTACCGGTGGAGGTTTTGATGAAATCCGCGCCAGCTTTAATAGCAATTTCAGAGGCTTGACGGATCAAGTGCTCTTGCTTTAACTCACCGGTCTCTATGATTACTTTCAGTAATACATTCGCGGCAGCGCAGGCTTCTTTGCACTCTTTCACTAATTCGAAGCCGACCTTATCATTACCCGCCATTAAGGCGCGGTAAGGGAAAACCACATCCACTTCATCAGCACCATAGGCAATGGCGGCACGGGTTTCGGCCAGTGCAATAGCAATATCATCATTGCCATGTGGGAAGTTAGTCACTGTTGCAATACGGATTTCAGGGGTACCCTGCTCGCGCAACGTTTTACGCGCAATAGGAATAAAGCGGGGATAAATACAGATTGCGGCCGTGTTACCGGCAGGGCTTTTTGCCTGATGACACAGCGCGATAACCTTATCATCGGTATCGTCGTCATTCAGGGTAGTTAAATCCATCAAACTCAGTGCGCGTTTGGCATAATCGTTAAGATTCGCGCAGGCGGTTAAATCGGTCATAAAACTCTCCAACACTATTTCAGCCCCAGCACCTTGCCAGAACTGAGCATCTATTTATGAGCGGACAAAGAGACCGTACCGGCATCTTTGGTGATTAAAAGTCCCCCTCAGTAGGCGTAATTGTTGCAGTCAGGCAAATAACATAGCCCTAATGAGAAGGTTCTAAGCTCAATACGTTGGCGAGCGGACTTGGTTCCTTGAAGATAGCCCCTATGGGTGGCAATTGAGATCCATCTCACCGCACTAACTACTTGGTCATTGCTTACATCACTGATGCAATGAGACTCCGTACACACTTTAGGCTTTCATTCCGAAAGCCAATAACACTATTTGAACACGTTATCGGCAGCTTGGGTGTGTTCAATTTCACACTAATCAATAGTAACTTGTAACGAGACGGAATTATATGTGATTAAAGTCACAAAATAACCTAATTTATAGCTTTCTGACCACGATACGCTCACTCGCTTCAAGAATAGCCTATGGGCAGGAATACGCAGTATTGTAGGCCTGAACCATAAAAAATTAAGCGTCAGCGGCGCAGACAGTTTGGGTGCGGACAGCGCGCAGGGACTGGAGCGTACACGAAGTAGGTGACAAGCCCCGAGCACTGCCCAATCCCAAAATGGCAAGTCAAGCTAGCCTAATTATAATGCCAGGAAGAAACCGGCGATCGTCGCACTCATCAGATTCGACAATGTGCCTGCCGCTACCGCTTTCAGGCCGAAACGCGCGATATCGTGACGGCGGTTTGGGGCCATACTACCCAAGCCACCCAATAAAATGGCAACAGATGACAAGTTAGCAAAACCGCACAGCGCGAAGGAGATAATAGCCTTAGTGTGCTCGGAAAGAACCTGTAAACCCGCGGCTTTGACTAACTCTTCCGCCTGGAGATACTGACCGAAATTCATAAATGCTACGAATTCGTTAACGATAATCTTCTGGCCGATAAATGAACCAGCCACCATCGCTTCACTCCATGGGATGCCTATCAAGTAAGCAATCGGCGAGAATACCCAACCCAGAATCAACTCTAGCGAAAGTTGTGGATAATCAAACCAGCCACCAATCCCACCCAGAATACCATTGAGCAGAGCAATCAAAGCGATAAAGGCCAACAGCATTGCCCCTACATTCAATGCCAGTTGCATGCCGGAAGCCGCGCCAGAGGCCGCTGCATCAATAACGTTAGCTGGGCGTTCATCTTCAGCAATCAAGGTCGTAGCATCAACGTTATCGTGCGTTTTTTCAGTTTCCGGCACCATCAGTTTAGCAAACAGTAACCCACCCGGCGCTGCCATAAAGGAAGCAGCAATCAGATATTCCAATGGTACCCCCATTTGCGCATAACCGGCCAATACTGAACCGGCAACGGAAGCTAAACCGCCGCACATTACCGCAAACAGTTCAGATTGAGTCATGGTGGCAATATAAGGGCGCACCACTAACGGCGCTTCAGTTTGGCCAACAAAGATATTAGCTGTGGCGGAAAGGGATTCAGTACGTGAAGTGCCCAGCAACTTTTGCAAACCACCGCCCAATACCTTAATAACGATTTGCATGATGCCAAGGTAATACAGAACGGCAATCAATGATGAGAAGAATACAATTACCGGTAATACTCGCAGGGCGAATACAAAGCCGCCACCACCAAAAACTTCAAACATTTTGTCAGAAACCAAACCGCCAAAAATAAATGAAATCCCCTCATTACCGTAGGCGATAACGTTAGCGACGCCTTCTGACATACCGCCCAGAATGCGGCGCCCGATGGGCACATATAATACCAGCGCACCAATAGCGATCTGGATAATAAATGCACCTACAACAGTGCGGATATTAATCGCCCTATAATTACTTGAAAGAAGTACGGCTATTAATATCAGTACTGCCATTCCAACCAGACTCATTAGCATGTCGCTATCCCTAATAGTGAAATCATTAATTAAATTGAAATAATTTTCGGGGGATTATACCGACATGAAGACGCTATCAAATAATCTCTGTCACAAATAAACACAACTAAAAGCAACCGAATCAACGTAAGTGTGACAAAAGTCACATTAAAAAGCGAAAATAAAGAGATCACACAAATTATTAGTATGGTTTGTATATTCCCGGTGGTGATTTAAAGTGGGCAGCTATCGGCGGGCGGTAATCGGAACAAACGTTGACTATTCGCTAACAACTGGCTGGCAATCTGTTGTGGCGTTTCAGAGCGTAGCTGACACAACACGCTGAACACATCAGCAGCCCGCTCGGGCCGGTTTGGTTGCCCCTGAAAACCGGCTAACGGCATATCTGGCGCGTCGGTTTCCAGCAGTAATGCGGAAAGAGGCAATGCGGCCATGACACTCCGGGTTTTCTGTGCCCGCACATAAGTAATGGTCCCACCCACACCAATATAATAACCCAAGCGAATAAATGCCTGCGCCTGCGCCAGGCTACCGGCGAAACCATGTACAACACCAGTGCGCGGCAACACCGTTTTACGCAGCACCGAGGCTAATTGGTCATGGGAACGGCGAGAATGCAGAATAACAGGCAGATCATGCTGTTTAGCCAACTTAAGTTGCGCCTGCAATAGCGCCAACTGGCGTGGTAACTGCGGCTCATCCATATAAAGATCCAGGCCAATTTCCCCCACGGCCACCAGCTTGTGAGTTTTGTTCGCCAGATAGGATGCCAGTGTCGCCAAATCGGCCTCTTGATGTTGAGCGATATAAAGTGGATGCATGCCGAGTGCGGCAAAAAGGGGCGGATAGTTCGCAGCCAAGGCTAAAATACGGGGAAAATAAGCAGCACCCACCGCAGGAACAATCAATTGCCTGACATTCGCCTGAGCCGCAGTGACTAAACTGGCCGCTTCAGCACCACTGAATGGAGGGAAATCAAAGTGACAGTGGGTATCGATAAAATAAGCTTTATCGCTAAGATTCACTATCTGCTCACTCACTTGTACCATTAGGCGGTATCACCTTTGTTTTTTGCCACACTGGCAGGCAAAATTATCTCTACTGGCAAGGGCTTTCTATTGGTATTCGTTGGAATAATCAACCCATTGTCACTCATACTCATCTGAGCCGGTAGGCCATAGTGAGTGGCGGTCACTGAATCCGCTGGTGTAATGATATCCGGCGTTTGAGTAATATCAAATGAAGAGTCATCAGTATCAATTAGCTCTGCCATATCATCTGGTTGATTAATATCTTGTGGCTGAATGATACGACGTGAAAGTGAAATCGAGGTTTTCTCCCCATTGATTCCAGTCGGATCCCGTTGATCTTGCGGTAATAGCCAGTGCCCGACGGTAGCCAAAAAATAGCGACCACAACGGCGGCCTAAATGATAATCACGATTTAGTGCCGCAATTCGGCTCCCCAGTGCATTACTGGCAAGTGGCTTAGGCGGAAAAATTTCGAAAATAC
Source organism: Yersinia sp. 1252 StPb PI (assembly GCF_048593885.1). Lineage (NCBI taxonomy): Bacteria > Pseudomonadati > Pseudomonadota > Gammaproteobacteria > Enterobacterales > Yersiniaceae > Yersinia > Yersinia sp. 1252 StPb PI. The sequence continues at coordinate 32,421 of NZ_JAZGQE010000012.1, forward strand.
GCAGGTCACCGGGCGGCTTTTCAATAAATTGCTGAATACGGTGATAGCTCTGCTCATGTTGCTGCATAATCCGCACCAGTTGTTGCAAACTACTTTCACTCAGCCAATGTTCCATCCGCTTCATCCATTGCGGTGTGTAATAGGCCTGCGACGGTACAGTCCGAATCACCACAATAGTATCAGCGCCACGGCGGTAGGCTTCCTCCACCGGGATGGCATCACTGATGCCACCATCCTGATAACTGATCCCCCCCAAATCCACCCCCTGACGGTATAAACCAGGAATAGCACTGGACGCTTTAATGGTCGGCAGCCAGCTTTCTCGAGTGGGGGAAATATAGGTAGGTTCAAAATCATCACTGCGGCAGGCACACATTAAGAATTCACGGCCATTGCGTAAATGCTCTTCAGCATGATCCATGGCCAGAGGCAACTGCTGGGATGTGATATCCACCAACCAGTCGAGATCAATTAAGTGGCCACCACGCACAAAACGTAATGGGTTAAAGAAATTAGCTGTGGTGGTGTAGCGGGTAATGACGCGGCGAGCGTAGCCGGGTTGACCGCAGATAAAGGCAGATAGATTTTGTGCACCGGCAGAGGTGCCAATCATCAGATCAAAAGGGTTAAAGCGGGCGCGTTGAAATTCATCCAGCACACCGGCTGTAAAAATTCCCCGCTGCCCGCCTCCCTCACAAACCAACGCCATTTTTCCGGGTTGGTATGGTTTATAGGCGAGTGGCTCAATATTACCGAGCGTGATAGGTATTCTGTATCCCACCATCTATCCTTAATTCGTTACAACAGGTGCCGAGGATACCCCGTCTTACCCTTTGCTGTAACCCTCTCGCCTGACTAAAGGCGCTTACGGCCTGTAAACAGACTGATGAGGAATAGGACAATACCCACTACAAAGACGACTTTTGCGGCCCAGGCTGCCGTACCGGCTAGCCCACCAAAACCTAATGCCGCAGCGATTAAAGCAATAATCAAAAATATAATGCCCCAGCGAAACATAAGCCTCTCCTTCCCGTTTTAAAAAATGGCTTTCTACACTTAGGTTAAAAACAGCGTTTTTAACTCTCTCTGTCTATTTAACAGTAGTGCGTTTAACAGAAGTCGCATTATTAACAGATTTATTATTTGGCTGACGGGCTTATAAAGCTTATTCCGTAAGGTATTTCTCCCTCACGAAATACCCATCAGCCGATAATAATTAAGGTTTGATGCTAAGATCATTTTTAACGCTTTTCACGCCATCAACGGCTTTAGCAATACTTTCAGCACGTTCGGACTGAGCTTTATTCTCAACACTACCTGATAACTGCACCACACCTTCGGTGGTTTCTACTTTCACTTTACGTGAGGGTACGATGTCATCAGCCAGCAATTTGGCTTTGACTGAACTGGTTGTTGCAGCATCGCCAGCATATTCACTGACTGATTGTGATTTCTGGTCTTTCACATGCAGCTTATCGCTGACAGATTTAACGCCTTCAACGTTTCCAGCAATTTCAACGGCAGTTTCAGCTTCAGCCTGAGAAGTCACAAAACCAGTCAGAGTGACCACACCATGGTTGGTTTCAACAGAGATATCAGTGCTTTTAAGAGATTTCTCTTCCAACAGCGCGCTTTTCACTTTAGCTGTTGCAGCGCTGTCACCCATGTAGTTATCGACTTTCTTCATGGAACTATCGAGTTTCGCGCCTGTGCTGTCTACGACGTTGTTTGTCTTATTGAGCATGGTGTCTTCAGCGAACACGCTACCACTCATAAGTGCAGTACCTAAGACAACAGCCATCATTGAACGGGCAAATTTTGTATTTGTCATCGATTTCTTCCTTTGTCGTTATAAACCGTAAAGGGTTATGAAACTTAACTTGTTATAACACCCAAACTTACGGATTTTTACGCCACCCAGAGAGGTGACCAGTTGATGAATACTTTACGATTACTACAGGTTATTTGACCTAAAATTGATGCACGTCAATCCTGCGTGTACCTATAAAGATAGAGCATCTCAGAATAAATACAGTCGGAATCGCCCTAAAGCCGGATTTTTATGATTAAGTAGGAGTTATCCTAAGGAGGAAATAGTGAAGAGAATTAATGAATCGGGGTACCCTGTACCCCGATAGAGTGCGGCTTGGCGGGTGATTAATGTTCGCGGGTTTTACGGAAATTCACTTCCGGGTAACGTTCTTGCGTAATATTAAGATTTACCATCGTTGGGGCGATATAGCTCAAGTTATCACCACCATCTAATGCCAGGTTAACCTCATTCTTACGTTTAAACTCTTCGAACTTCTTCACGTCATCACATTCAACCCAACGGGCGGTAGAGACGTTAACTGATTCATACACCGCTTCCACGTTGTATTCACTTTTCAGTCGTGAAGAGACCACTTCAAACTGTAGAACACCGACTGCGCCAACAATCAAATCGTTGTTGGTCAACGGGCGGAACACTTGCACCGCGCCCTCTTCTGACAACTGAACCAGACCTTTTAGCAACTGCTTCTGTTTCAATGGATCACGCAGGCGAATACGGCGGAACAATTCAGGGGCAAAGTTCGGTATGCCGGTGAACTTCATATCTTCACCCTGGGTGAAGGTATCACCAATTTGAATGGTACCGTGGTTATGCAAGCCAATGATATCGCCAGCAAAAGCTTCTTCTACATGAGAACGGTCACCAGCCATAAAGGTCAGTGCATCTGAAATTACTACGTCTTTCTTGGTTCGCACCTGACGCAGTTTCATCCCTTTCTCAAAACGGCCAGAAACTACCCGCATAAAGGCAACACGGTCACGGTGTTTCGGGTCCATATTTGCCTGAATTTTGAACACAAAACCGGTAAATTTGGGTTCAGCCGCAACCACTTCACGGGTATCGGTTTTACGTGGCATCGGGGCCGGAGCCCATTCAACCAAGCCATCCAACATATGATCGACGCCGAAGTTACCCAAAGCGGTACCGAAGAACACCGGCGTTAAGTCACCAGACAAGAAAGCATCATGCTCGAATTCATGAGAAGCCCCCTGTACCAGTTCCAGTTCCTGACGGAACTGTTTAGCCAAGTCCTCACCTACCGCCGCATCCAAGTCTGGGTTATTCAGCCCTTTGACGATGCGCACTTCCTGAATGGTGTGGCCTTTACCCGTCTGATAGAGATACGTTTCATCTTTATAAAGGTGGTAAACCCCTTTAAACAACTTACCGCAGCCAATCGGCCAGGTGATTGGTGAACAAGCAATTTTCAGCTCACGTTCCACTTCATCCAGCACTTCCATCGGATCACGAATATCGCGGTCCAATTTGTTCATAAAAGTGAGGATTGGTGTATCACGCAGACGGGTTACTTCCATCAGCTTACGGGTTCGATCTTCAACCCCTTTTGCCGCGTCAATCACCATCAGACAGCAGTCCACGGCGGTCAGAGTACGGTAAGTGTCCTCGGAGAAGTCTTCATGCCCCGGGGTATCGAGTAAGTTAACCAGACAACCGCCATACGGAAATTGCATCACCGAGGTGGTGATGGAGATCCCGCGTTGCTTTTCCATTTCCATCCAGTCTGATTTGGCATGATGGCTTGAGCCACGGCCTTTTACCGTACCGGCGGTCTGAATTGCGTGTCCGAACAACAACACTTTTTCGGTAATGGTGGTTTTACCGGCATCGGGGTGGGAAATGATCGCGAAAGTACGTCTTTTCGCGACTTCCAGTGCGTATTCACTTGGAGACATAATTTGAGATTTCTACTTTTAGGCCGCCCTGCTCTGGGCCTCATATCCTATTGATATGCGGGTCAGGCAAAGCGAGGCATTGATTGTGGCGCTATACCCTGCTTATTGGAAATTGCAGCAGGCTTAGCGGCAACTCCTATCACGTCGGGTATAAGTGGCTATAGCGCGGTATTTTCTCTGATTTATGCGAGATAGACAATTTATTCAAGACAAACAGTCGTTATTCAAAACAAACAGTCATTATTCACGACTGACAATCGGCAAAACGGGGCTATCCCATCGGCAGCGCCATCATAATGGCATCTTCACGCCCATCGGCACTCGGGTAATAGTTGCGCCGCACAGAAACCTCGTTAAAGCCTAAACTCTCATAGAGGGCGATAGCCCGTGCGTTTGAAGCCCGCACCTCAAGCCAGAGAGTGACGATATCACGTGTTGCCAACTGCTCAATCAGATGTTCAAGCAGTAAACGGCCATACCCCTGCCGCTGATAGTGCGGATCGATGGCGATATTAAACAGTGTCGCTTCATCCAACACCATTTGGGTAATGGCGAAACCGACCATTTGTTGACTGACACTCAACTTAAAATTGAGATAGCGCTCCCCTTGGTTACTGACCAGGGTTTTTTCCGTCCACGGGAAAGCGTGGCTGGCTTGCTCAATTTTGTACGCTGTGGCCAGATCGGCTGGCGTCAGGATAGAAATCTGCTTCATGGTGACAAATCTGCTGCCAAAGTGCGCGCTTAGCGCTCGCGTCTTGATAAAGTCCGGCCAATGCCGGGCTGTGTAACTGCGCGCCAGCGACCGCAAGCGGTTCACTGATGCCCAATCGCCAACTGTTGCACTGCGTATCTTCCGGCAACATTGCAACCCTGTCCGGCGTCAGCGCATAAGCCTGACGCGGCGTGAGACCCAAGCTGTGCAACACATCACACAACAGGGGATCATCATATTCAGGAAGCTGGTGTGCCACAATCAGCAGGCGGGTATCTTCGGGTAAACGAACTGCGATTTCACCCTGCAAGACGGCCGGGCGGCGCAATGTCCACTGCGTAATGCCTAGCTGTTGTAACAGCAAGTCTCGTCTTGATGCCATGCCATTTCCTGTCAGAGCGACCCGTATTTCGACGCTATGCTAGCAAACCCATCGAACATGCGCCAACAAACCTCTATAATCCCCGATCATATTATTAAGGAGCCAAAGACTGATGTCAGCATTAACCCCAGCCAGTGAAGTGATACTGCGCCATAGTGATGAATTTATAGCCCGCCATGTGTTGTTTGCCGGTGATTTACAAGATGCGCTGCCAGCGCAGTTTGATGCAGCCGGGGTACGGGTTCATACCAATCAATATCACCACTGGCAATTACTGAGCAATACGCTGGAAGAGAATGTGCAATTCGGTCTTTTGGCCACTGCCGACATGGTGGCTAACTGCGATACGCTGGTTTATTACTGGCCGAAAAGCAAACAGGAAGCCCAGTTCCAATTGGCTAATCTCCTTTCGTTATTGCCTGTCGGTACCGATATTTTTGTGGTGGGTGAGAACCGTAGTGGCGTGCGCAGTGCAGAAGAAATGTTATCTGAATTTGCGCAGTTGACTAAAATCGACAGCGCCCGCCGTTGCGGTCTGTACCATGGCCGGTTGGATAAACAGCCGGAATTTGATGCCGATGCCTGGTGGGAAAGTTACCAGGTGGGCGATGTGACAGTTAAAACATTGCCCGGCGTATTCAGCCGTGACTCGCTGGACTCCGGTAGCCATCTGTTACTGTCTACGTTCAGTGAGCCATTTAAAGGCAATGTGCTGGATGTCGGCTGTGGTGCAGGTGTGCTGGCCTCTGTATTGGCGCAGCAATCACCTAAAATCAAATGGACTCTGAGTGATGTCTCTGCGGCCGCTATTGAAGCCAGCCGAGCGACATTAGCGGCGAATAACATCGACGCGCAGGTGATTGCCAGCAATGTCTATTCCGACATTAAAGGCCGCTTCGAGATGATTATTTCGAATCCACCGTTCCATGATGGTATTCAAACCAGTCTGACTGCGGCGGAATTGTTGATCCGCGGCGCAACTGCTCACCTGCATGTCGGTGGTAAATTGCGGATAGTGGCGAACTCCTTCCTGCCTTACCCTGCACTGCTGGATGCGGCATTTGGCAGCCATGAAGTGCTGGCCCAGAATGGCCGTTTTAAGGTGTATCAGGCAACTGTCGGGCGTGCGCCACGAGACGCCAAGAAAAAACGTTAAAACTAGGCGTTAAGATGGGCCATCCCTTCCACGCCGTAGCGTTCACCCGCTGCGGCATGGAACGGGAATACTGCATCCAGTGCTGCCAGCTCTTGCGGGCTGAGTGCCAGATCGAGTGCCGCCAGATTCTCTTCCAGATAAGCACGCCGTTTGGTCCCAGGGATTGGGACAATATATTTCCCCTGCGCCAATACCCAGGCCAGCGCCAGTTGAGAGGGTTTTACCCCTTTCGCGCGCGCCATTTCCACCACCGCATCAGCTAATACCAGATTCATGGCAAAATTATCCCCCTGAAAACGCGGGTTATGACGGCGGAAATCATCAGCAGCCAGATCTTCCGGGCGGCGTAACGCTCCGGTCAGAAAACCGCGCCCCAGAGGACTATAAGCCACAAAACCCACACCTAACCGTTCGCAGGTCGCCAATACAGAAGATTCCACATCTCGTGTCCAAAGTGAGTATTCACTCTGTACTGCGGTAATTGGATGCACCTGATGGGCCTTCTCTAATGTTGCCGCTGAGACTTCACTCAAACCGATATAACGTATTTTACCGGCAGTGACCAAATCAGCCAGAGTGCCAATCACATCTTCAACCGGTACACTCGGGTCGCCACGATGCTGGTAATAAAGGTCAATAACATCAACACCCAACCGCTTCAGGCTACCGTCAACAGACTTACGAATATAATCAGGCTGGCTACTGACGCCCCGCACTGTCGGGTCAGTCGGATCACGTACAATGCCAAATTTAGTAGCCAGAAAGACCTGATCACGTTTGCCTTTAATGGCGCGTCCAACCAACTCCTCATTGGTAAATGGGCCATACATGTCAGCGGTATCGAGTAAAGTCACCCCCAACTCCAGCGCGCGATGTAACGTCGCAATGGATTCATTCACGTCCTGATTGGTGGAGTAAAAGTCACTCATCCCCATGCAGCCAAGCCCCAGCGCTGAGACTAGTGGGCCATTCGAACCTAATTGACGTTGTTGCATTGTGATATTCCCCGTTAATGATGTCGGAAGAAAGTGTGGTTGTTTAGCGAGGAAAGATAAATAATGCAGATTGCTCATTACTGTTCAAAAAACACCAACAATGGACGAGTGCAATCATGGACCAAATACAAGCTATGCGGATATTTGTCCGTATTGTTGAATTAGGTAGCTTCAGTCGCGCGGCGGAGAAACTGCAATTGCCCCGCGCAACGGTCAGCCATACCTTAAAACGGTTAGAGCAGCGCTTAGGCGTGCGTTTATTGGTACGCACCACCCGGCAAGTGAATATCACCGCGGAAGGCACACTGTATTACCAGCGTTGTTTGCAATTACTGTCGGCGTTTGAAGAGGCTGACTCGCTGTTCAGCCATCAGCGGCTGCAACCGGAAGGGAAAGTACGCATTGATATGCCACATTCGCTAGCCCGCAATGTGGTTATCCCCGCACTAAATGACTTTTATCAGCGTTATCCCCATATCACGCTGATTCTCGGCGCGAATGACAGTACCATTGACCTGATGCGTGAAGGTGTCGATTGTGTTTTGCGTGCATGGCTGCCCCATGATGAGCAATTAGCAGCACGTAATATTGGTCAGCAACCACAGATAACCTGTGCGTCACCAGCTTATCTCGCCAAATATGGTGTTCCGCAGTCCCTCGACGACCTGGCCGACCATCAAGCGGTGGGTTATTTTTCACAGATGAATGGCCGTGATTACCCATTAGAATTTGTTTATCAGGGGAAAGTTGAAAGCCGCACATTACCTGGCATCTTGAGTGTCAATGGTGCCGATGCTTATATCGCAGCCGGTGTCGCAGGCCTGGGATTGATTCAAGCTCCCACGCCAGGTATTCAGGGCCAATTAACCCAAGGCGAACTGATTGAGGTGTTGCCCCACTGTCCACCACCGGCCATGCCGCTGTTTATTATGTTCCCTGCGGGGCGCTTTCTTGCCCCTAGAGTAAGAGTGCTGATTGACTGGCTGATTGAACTGTTTTCCGATTATCCACAGTTATCACCAACACGACCAAGCGGGCGTTAAAAACTAAAAATACTTCTGTAATCAAATCAATTGCTCAACATATGATGCTTTTTACAGCAAACGTCCCGCTTAGGGGAAATAAGTATTGACCTGAACGTGAAAATCTCTAGAATTCGCCTCCGTAGTTGCTTTATAAAAGTGATGTTCCGGTACGCGATGGTGGCGGAATTGGTAGACGCGCTAGCTTCAGGTGTTAGTGTTCTTACGGACGTGAGGGTTCAAGTCCCTCCCTTCGCACCAAACATACTTTTCTTGGCGATTCGTAGTATATCCCCAACGTAATTGGCATTGCAGGCAGCAAACCAACCCAGATAGGCTTACTGCGGTAAGTGATTGAGGTTTAATAGCCTGTGGCTTCAAGTACGAGGGGAGATTTATATTGCACAGCACATGCGATGGTGGCGGAATTGGTAGACGCGCTAGCTTCAGGTGTTAGTGTTCTTACGGACGTGAGGGTTCAAGTCCCTCCCTTCGCACCAAGCTGGTGATATAAATCCTAAGCTTTACTTTTTTAAGATATACCCAAAATAATTCGAATTGCAGAAAGACGGCAAACGAGTGAACTCCCAAGAGCTTACACCAGTAAGTGACTGGGGTGAACAAAGGCAGCCAACGCAGATGCAGTTTGAAGTATGACGGATATAAGCAGTAAGAAATCATTTGGGCGATGGTGGCGGAATTGGTAGACGCGCTAGCTTCAGGTGTTAGTGTTCTTACGGACGTGAGGGTTCAAGTCCCTCCCTTCGCACCACAATGATTTCAAAAGCACAGTAATACCTCTCTTCTGGCAGGACCTCTTCCTGAAATACACGTAAATGCCTGTAATACAGAAAATTCAGCCAATGCGATTGGGTTCAATGCATCCCGCTGTGCATTAACACCGCCGTCAGGCCACCCAACAGCGCCAGACATGATGGCAGCAATAAGAAATGCCGTAACCGCGCGTGATACAACATGCTAACCGTGGCCAGCATGGCGAGCACAATCAGGATACGTAACTGACCGACGGTGATATCTGCCCATCCCAAAACCGGCAGTAAAGCAAAAGGCAGCAATATCCCCCAACCACTAGACATACCACGGCTCAATAACCCACTGATCCCACACCAGCGATAAGCGGCTAATCTGGCTGTAATCATAATAATGGCCCCAAGTGATAATGATAACTAATATCATATATCACTCTGTCGCAGTCTGCACTATGAAGTTGTTAGCAGCGGACAGACAGCGACAACATCAAGTTAAGAAACATCATGATGACAGGCTGAAACAAAAATGGTAATTTTGGTTAAGAAAATTCCTAAAACGATACTAAAACGCTTCAAACAAAAATAATTACTAAGAAAAACTATTTATCGTGATGCCTAAATAATAGGGCTTCATGAGGATATTGTTTATTTGTCTACTGACAGCACGACATTATGCAGAGTGAATTGAATATGAATAGCCATTCCTACGATCAGCTTCTGAAAAGTAAGCATCGGCTCTCTTTACTGCTTTTTTTATTTCTTAATGCGTCGTCTGCTATTTTTAGTATGATATTACCGTCACCTGAAACGCCAGCAGTGACATTACCGATAGTACTGATCACGGTTATCAGCCTGAGTACCGCAGCTTATCTGATTTTTATTTCGAAGAATTATGCCAATAAACTGAATTTATTTTCAATAATCATGGGCCTGCTTTGGGCCTGGCAAATCATTCTTAAATACGAATATTTGGGTAATAATGAAAATAACTACTTACTACTCAGCCTGTTTACGATTTTCTTTATCAGCACCATAGCCCTGTCTGATAATTTCCTTGCTTTTTGTCTACACAGTGCACCAGCAGCATTAACCGTTATTTTACTCGACGATTTTCAAAATATTTTCCGTATTGTATTCACCATCATGCTGCCACTGATTGGTTTCTCCTTACATCATTTGATGCTACGTCGTAGCGATGACTTTACCCGAAAACTTGTCGCACGCCTTTATAATGAAAGGGAAAAATTCAGTGATTTAAGCATGATAGACCCCTTAACCAGTTTGTATAATCGCCGTGGTCTGGAGAATAAACTTGAAACACTGCTGGCTCAGTCTCCCGGCAATCATTACGTATTGTTGCTCGATATCGACCATTTTAAAGCTTATAACGATAACTATGGTCACACGATGGGGGACCAAGCACTGGTACGTGTTGCGGCGGCTATCCGTGATGCTGTTCGTTCACGGGATATCGTGGTGCGCTACGGTGGCGAAGAGTTTTTAGTGCTACTGACTCATGTGAGTGAAGAGTATGCAAGCCAGTTGGCTGAGCGCGTGCGCCAACGGGTTTTAGGACTTGATATTCCACATGTTTTTAACCATAAGGTTTCTACAACCGTGACATTGAGCGCAGGTATTTCTCCTCTGCAAGCCTATGATCTGGCCTCCTCGCTTAAAGCCGCGGATGAAGCACTTTACCGGGCCAAAAAAGATGGCCGGAATAAAGTTGCCTTTGCCGGAGAGAAATTATCAAACGTTGAATCGTCACCTTGATTAAATGACGCGGTACAAACTCAATTATTATTTTCTTCGATAATGGTTGAGTTTAATACTGCGATATTATATTTCACTTTCATTATGTTATTAAACCTTGTCATTGCATCTAAAAAAAATAAATCACTAGCTCATCTGCTGGCAGATAACATCTATTTAAGCGAATCATCCTTCCGCACAGTTGAACATAATTAGCGTTTAAAACCGTAAATTGCGCTATTACCCCCCAGTTCAAATACCCATCCATCATCCAGGCAATGTTGCTCAATGTCTCAGGGTAATCTGGCCCATATTCGTATATCACAATACATGTACAATAATGATTATCATTTATATAAAGAAAAACCATGCAGGGAGAGTATTGCGAATCAGGGTCTGGGGCTTAGCACTGTTTTTTACTATAACGGATTATTTTGTTGCTTTGCTAAACCGATTCTTCTACTTTTAGCAGCAAATAGGATTGAAGAAAACAGGGGTTTATCATGGAAAATACCATTTGGGTTTTAGGTGATGCTGTAATTGATTTAGTTCCTGAAAATTCAAATAATTACCTTAAGTGTCCAGGTGGCGCACCTGCCAATGTGGCGGTCGGCATCGCCCGATTGGGTGGTAAAAGTGCCTTTATTGGCCGGGTTGGGCAAGACAGTTTTGGTCGTTTTATGCAGCAGATATTACAACAGGAAAACGTCGATACCCACGCGATGACACAGGATCCGCTGCACCATACCTCTACAGTTGTGGTGGATTTAGATGAGCATGGCGAACGCACTTTTACATTTATGGTGACACCGAGTGCCGATCTATTCTTACAACCAGATGATTTACCTGAATTTAAAAGCAATCAGTGGCTGCATTTGTGCTCTATTGCCTTAAGCCAAGAGCCGAGCCGTAGTACCGCCTTTGAGGCGATGCGCCGTATGAAAGCCGACGGTGGTTGGATCAGCTTTGATCCCAATATCCGTGCCGATATCTGGCGCGAACCACAAGCGTTGCTCCCCTGTCTGCAACAGGCGCTGCTATTGGCCGATGTGGTGAAACTGTCATTGGAAGAACTGAACTTTATCTGCCCGGATCAGGATATTGCTGGCGCAATGGAACAGTTGATGGCCGACTATTGCTGCAAATTGCTACTGGTAACACTGGGTGCCAATGGCGTTTGGGTGCATAACCGCCATCGTCTGCAAAAATACCCGAGTAGGAAAATCACCCCAATAGACACGACTGGCGCGGGTGATGCCTTTGTCGCTGGGTTGCTGACAGCATTGGCACGGCTACCGAATTGGTATTTAGGTGCAGATCTCACCGCCGCCATCGATCAGGCACAAGCCTGTGGTGCTTTAGCCACCAGCGCTAAAGGAGCAATGACTGCGTTACCTAATGCTCAACAGTTGCGGCATTTTCTCCAACCCGACCACTAACTGCATAAATCCTCCTCTGCATAAACCATTTAGGATGTCGCCTTTGACAGGCAGGCATCCGCCCCTCCTCTTACCTGTCACTCTTTTTGCTAAACACCCAGCATGTTAGCGCCTGCCACATGCATTATCGCGCGCGCCTTCTTCCTGCTCATCGCCTTATTCGCCTCAAAAAGTCATGCACTTTGCAGTCTGGATCACAATAGCTGAATCGGGTTAGCAAAATGTTTTGCTAATCCCCAAGGATCCCCCTTATGTTAGCCATGAAAAACCGGTTTAGCTGTTTAGCACAAATACAATCAATCACATACCGAGTGATATAAAATGATGATAAAACCAAGCTATCTTGCTGTATCAATAGGACTTATCCTTTCTTGTGCAGCGACAACCACCTCTGCAGCCTCACCCTCGTCTTCCTCAAACATGGATATTGAAGCCCGCCTCAATGCGTTGGAGCAACGATTGCAACAAGCGGAACAACGGGCAAAAAATGCAGAAACACGCGCCGAAATTGCCGAAAAACAGGCACAAAAGCTGGAAACTCGAACGCGTCAGGCAGAAGAAAAGACCGTTCAGGTGGCTAAGCGCACAGATAAACTGGAAAGCAAAACACAGGATGGCAACGGTTTTGAGTTTCATGGTTATGCCCGTTCCGGCCTGCTAATGAACGACTCTGGCACCGGCACCCAAGGTGGCCCATATGTTTCGCCAGCCGGCAGTACCGGAGGGGCAGTTGGCCGCTTGGGTAATGAGCCTGACACTTATGTCGAAGTCAATTTGGAGAAAAAGCAGAAGCTGGATAACGGTGCCACCACCCGCTATAAAGTAATGCTGGCAGATGGTCAGCGCAGCTATAACGACTGGACAGCCGACAGTAGTGACCTCAATGTGCGCCAGGCATTTGTCGAACTGGGCACCCTGCCAACCTTTAACGGTATTTTTAAAGACAGTACATTGTGGGCCGGTAAACGTTTCGATCGCGATAACTTCGATATTCACTGGCTGGATTCCGACGTGGTATTCCTTGCCGGTACCGGTGGCGGTATTTATGACATCAAATGGACCGATAACCTGAAGAGTAACTTCTCGTTATATGGCCGTAATTATGGTGAGATCGAGAATGTTAATAGCGATATTCAAAGCTATATTTTCACTGCCAATAACTATAGCGGCCCCTTCCAGTGGATGGTGAGCGGGTTGCGCGCCAAAGATAATGAGGCGCGCAAAAATAGCGGTGAAACCGTTAATACTAATGCCACAGATAAAGGTATTCACAGCATGTTGGCCTATCACGGTGACAGCTTCTATGGGCTACGTGATGGTACGTCAAAAACCGCGCTGCTGTACGGCCATGGTTTAGGGGCTGAAGTAAAATCTATCGGGTCCGATGGCAACTTAACCAGCAGCGCAGATACCTGGCGTTTGGCGACTTACGGCACCACCGCATTAAGTAAAAACTGGAGTCTGGCCCCAGCAATATTGGCGCAACAAAGTAAGGATCGTTATGTCTCGGGCGATAGCTATAAGTGGATAACATTCAATACCCGCCTGATTCAAGAAATCACCGAGAACTTTGCGTTGGCTTATGAAGGTAGTTATCAGTACATGAACCTGGACCCACAAGGCTATAAGGATTATCACAAAGTCAGTGGCGGTTTCTATAAATTGACCTTCGCCCCAACCTTTAAAGCCGGTGATATCAGTAATTTCTTCAGCCGACCAGAAATACGGGTGTTCGCCACCTATATGGATTGGAGCCAAGATCTGGATAACTACGCCAAGGATGATTCCTTCGGTAAAGATGGTTTTGCCGCCGGTGGGCAATGGAACTTTGGTATCCAAATGGAAACCTGGTTCTAACTATTACGCACCGCAGTAATCACGACGAATACCGCCTGTTGCCGTGACGATCCTCGGCATGCAGGAATCAAAATAAATTTGCGAGGGATATCATGAATATCAATGAGACCGTAACGGCTCTGCTCCCATTGCTTGGTGGTAAAGAGAATATAGTCAGTGCTGCACACTGCGCCACTCGCCTGCGTTTGGTGCTGGCAGATGACTCTTTGGTGCAAAAATCAGCGGTAGAGAAACTCGATGGCGTTAAGGGCTGCTTCAGCAATGCCGGGCAGTTACAGGTGATTTTCGGGACCGGGCTGGTCAATAAAGTTTATGCAGAATTTATCAAGGTGGCAGGTGTAAACGAAGCCAGTAAATCTGAAGCTGCCGCTGTGGCCGCGCGTAAACTCAACCCGTTCCAGCGCATTGCCCGCCTGCTATCTAATATTTTTGTCCCGATCATTCCGGCAATTGTGGCGTCCGGCCTGTTAATGGGCTTGCTCGGCATGGTGAAAACCTATGGTTGGGCCGATGCTGACAGCGCGCTGTTTATCATGCTGGATATGTTCAGCTCCGCTGCCTTTATCATTCTGCCTATCTTGATTGGTTTCACCGCTGCCAAAGAGTTTGGCGGTAACCCGTATCTGGGGGCAACACTGGGCGGCATTTTGACGCACCCAGCGCTAACCAATGCCTGGGGAGTGGCGGGCGGTTTCCATACTATGAATTTCTTCGGTATGGAGGTGGCGATGATTGGCTATCAGGGCACTGTATTCCCGGTGCTACTGGCAGTGTGGTTTATGAGTATGTTGGAAAAACGCCTGCGCAAAGTGATACCTGATGCGCTGGACCTGATCCTCACACCCTTTTTGACCGTAATCATTACTGGCTTCGTTGCACTATTATTTATCGGCCCTGCCGGACGAGTGTTGGGGGATGGGATCTCGCTGGTACTTAGCACTCTGATTACCCATGCTGGTTGGCTGGCCGGGTTACTGTTTGGTGGGCTTTATTCCGTGATAGTGATAACCGGCATCCATCATAGCTTCCACGCCATCGAGGCCGGGCTATTGGGTAATCCGAATATCGGGGTCAATTTCCTGTTACCCATCTGGTCAATGGCAAACGTGGCACAAGGTGGAGCCTGTTTGGCGGTCTACTTTAAGACCCGCGATGCTAAAATTAAAGCCATCGCCATCCCATCGGCATTTTCTGCCATGCTTGGTATTACCGAAGCGGCTATTTTTGGGATTAATTTGCGCTTTATCAAACCCTTCCTTGCTGCGCTGGCAGGTGGTGCATTAGGAGGCGCTTGGGTCGTCGCGAATCATGTCAATATGACCGCGGTGGGCTTAACCGGCATCCCGGGCATCGCTATCGTACAAGGCAATTCAATTGTTAATTATCTGATTGGATTGGTTATTGCATTTGGCGCTGCATTTATTATCTCTCTACTGCTTAAGTACAAAACGGACAGCGAATAATGCAAGAAGTCAGTTTGCTAAAACAACTTACGCTGGCAGTGATGCGTGGCCAAATCCGCGCATCGCGTGACCCTCATCGGCCAGGTTGGCACCTGGCTCCCAGTGTCGGGCTGCTGAATGATCCCAACGGGTTTATTTATCATGCTGGCTATTACCATTTATTCTATCAATGGAACCCGTTGGATTGCCGCCATGGCAGTAAATACTGGGGCCATTGGCGTAGTGTCGATCTGGTTCAATGGGAGCATCAGCCTGTCGCATTGGTACCCAGTGAAGAATATGAAAGCCACGGCTGCTACTCAGGTTCTGCCGTCATTGCTGATGACCGAATCACGCTGATTTACACCGGTAATGTGAAATATCCTGATGGCTCGCGCACCGCATTCCAATGTCTGGCACAGGAGAATGAACGAGGGGAATACGACAAATTAGGGCCAGTGCTCCCATTACCTGCGGGCTATACCGGCCATGTTCGCGACCCGAAAGTCTGGCAGCACGACGGTCAGTGGTTCATGGTTTTAGGCGCGCAGGATAAGCAACTGCAAGGGAAAGTGCTGCTATTACGCTCCGATGATTTACGTGAATGGCACAATCTGGGTGAAATTGCCGGTTCTGGTCTGGGTGGATTAGGCCCGTTTGGCTATATGTGGGAATGCCCTGACATGTTCAGGTTAGCGGATCAAGAGGTGCTGATTTTCTGCCCGCAGGGCATCGCCGCTGAAGCAGAGCGTTACCGTAATACCTTCCAGGCTGGCTATTTACTGGGCCAATTGGATTATACCAAGGCAGCATTCACCCATCAGGATTTCCACGAACTGGATCTCGGCTTCGAATTCTACGCGCCACAAACCACGCTGGCCGCAGATGGCCGCCGCCTGTTATTCGCCTGGATGGGCATCCCGGATGAAGATGAGTTGTATCAACCCACCGTAGCCCATGGTTGGATCCATACCATGACCTGCCCACGAGAGCTGAGTCTGGTTGACGGCAAAGTCATTCAACGACCCGCGCGTGAATTGCAGGCATTGCGCCGTGAGCATCGTCAGTGGCAAGGTCGTGCTCAACAGGCACCGGCACTCTCCATCCGCAGTGCTGAAATGATAGTCGAGGTTAGTGCGCCATTTATCCTCGAATTAGGCGATGAAATGATGCTGATATGGGATGGTGAACGTATCACACTAAGCCGCCGCAATCTGCGTACCGGGCTGCAAGAGTTCCGTTATTGGCGCGGCCAATTGCAACAGTTACAACTGCTCTGCGATAGTTGCAGCATAGAGATATTTATCAATCAGGGAGAGGCGGTAATGACTACATGCTACTTCCCGACTGAAGACCCGATAGCAATCTTTAACGGAAATGCTGAACTGTGTCTGCAACACTGGTTGTTGTCTTCGCCCATGTTAGAATGAACTATCTTTCAAGGCGACAGATTCACTCAGTGAAAAACAATAACCTGTGAAAAATCATAAACGAATTACCATTAACGATATTGCCAAACTGGCTGGTGTGTCGAAATCGACCACCAGTTTGGTGCTCAATGGGCGTAGCAAGGAGTATCGTGTTTCCGATGAAACGCGGGATCGTATAATTGCCTTGGCCAACGAACATAACTATCAACCGAGCTTCCACGCCCGTTCTCTACGCTCAACCCGCAGCCACACCATAGGATTGGTGGTCCCGGAGATGACCAATCACGGATTTGCCCTGATTTCACGGGAGCTGGAGATGCTGTGTCGCGAAGCTGGATTACAGCTACTGATTGCCTGCACCGATGAGAATCCCGGCCAGGAAATGATGGCGGTCAATAGCCTGGTTCAACGTCAGGTCGATGGCCTGATTGTCGCCTCCAGCCAGCTCAATGACAGCGAATATCAAAAGATCAATGCCCGCCTGCCAGTGGTGCAGATGGATCGATTAATTGGTGAATCAGATTTGCCGCTGGTTATCACTGACTCGGTAGCCTCCACCGCCATACTGGTTGAAAACGTTGCCCGCCAACATCCTGATGAGTTTTATTTTCTTGGTGGTCAGCCACGCATCTCCCCTACACGCGATCGGCTGGCTGGTTTTCAGCAGGGGCTGCAACAGGCAGGGGTTACCTGCCGCCCCGAGTGGGTCCTAAATGGCCATTACCTACCCAGTTCCGGTTATGAAATGATTGCCCAACTCTGTGCCCAATTAGGCCGCCCCCCCAAAGCGGTGTTTACTGCCGCCTGTGGCTTGTTAGAAGGTGTACTGCGCTATCTCAATCAGCATCAATTAATGGACAGTGAGATTCATTTATGCAGTTTTGACGATCACTATCTGTTTGACTGCCTGCCGTTGAAAATAGATACCATCGCACAAGATTGCCAAGGGCTGGCACGCCACAGCTTTGAGATGATCACCAGCTTGATTGCTGAATCAGCACTGGCGCAAAATCAACTGATTCTGCCAGGGCAGATCCATTGGCGACATCCGGGTTCTAAGGCGCTCAATGAGCAACACTGAACCGGTGACCACCCCTGCATTAGCCGACTCCTGGCGGCGCTGCCAAAAATTGATGCAAGCCCACCAATGGCGAGTACCTCACCGGGCCGTGGGTGCGACGTTCCAGTCAATTTGTCAGCGCAAAAATGACTTGCTGGTATTAGGTCAGGCGGCATTGGAAGATGCTTACGAATATATGGAATCACGCCCTTGTGTGCTGCTGATTCTGGATGAAAGTGGCTGTACTCTATGGAAATGCGGGCATCCGCAAACGATAAGTCAGCTACAGGCGTTAGGGATTGATTGCGGCAGTTATTGGGCAGAAGGGCTAATGGGTACCAATGCCCCGGCGCTGGCAATTGCTGAAGGCAACCCGATACAAGTCAGTGGCCAGCAGCATTTTAAACAGGCGCTGCATCCGTGGCGCTTTTGCGCCACTCCGGTGTATGACAACAGTGGCCGCCAACGGGCGGTCATTGTTTTAGGTAGCCTGCTCACCGAACATGCGGCAAGTGATTTGCCTCTGACATTGGCTATCGCCCGCGAAATTGGCAATTATCTCCACGCAGATAGTTTATTAGCAGAAACTAACCGTCATCTGAATGAACTCAATGCCCTACTCGATGGTGTGGACGATGGTGTCATGGCATGGGACCAACGCGGTTGCCTGCTGTATCTCAATCGTCGTGCTGCGGCTATTTTACAACTAGATGAAACCAGTAGCCTCGGCAAGCCGGTCACAGATTTGCTGACCTTACCCTCCTTACTGACCCACGCCATTTTACACCGTAATCCCCTCAGCCACGTCGAGGTGACCTTTGAGAATCAGCAGCAATTTATTCCGGCTCTCTTAACCCTCAAACCCATCCCAGATGGTAACCGCTGCGGCTTTATTGCATTACTCCATCCACAAGAATTACTGCGGCAAATGGTGCACAACCAATTAGGGGGGGCTAATTGTACTTTTGATGATATGCCGGTTGCTTCACTAGAAATGCGCCGCCTGGTGCGTTATGGCAAGCAGGCTGCCAAAGGCCGGCATCCGATTTTACTGCACGGGGAAGAAGGGGTCGGTAAACAGCAGCTGGGGCAAGCAATCCATAATGCCAGCAATCGCGCCGATGGCCCTTATATCGTCTTAAATTGTCAGGCATTGCCACAAAATTTCATGGCGCGAGAATTTCTTGGTAGTGATGCCAGTGAAGGGGAATCCGGCCAACCCAGCAAATTTGAACTGGCTAACGGTGGCACCTTATATCTGGAACAAGTTGAATATCTGTCGCCGGAAATGCAGTCAGCTCTGCTGCAAATCGTCAAAACTGGCATGGTAATGCGGGTCAACTCTAATCGGGTGATCCCAGTCGATGTCCGAATTATTACCGCCACCGGGGCAGATTTGCCCTTATTGGTTAAACAAGGGCGTTTTCGCCGCCAGCTATTTTATACCCTACAATCTTTCGAATTACATATTCCACCACTGCGTCAGCGTCAACAGGATATCCCCCCACTGGTACAGCATACATTGGCAAGCATTGGGCAACATTTCCACTGCCAATACCAGCCAGATGAGAGTGTTATCCGTCAGTTATGCCAATACCCATGGCCCGGGAATGATCAGGAACTGAAAAGTGTGGTGGAGCGGGCCGCCATGGCTTGCCGCAATAACCGCATTAACCTCAATGATTTGCCAGAGCATCTACTGGGGGAGAGGCTGTTATTAGAACCGGAGATGCCGCAACCTCAGCCTGTCTTATCACTACAAGAATTAGAAAGACAGGCCATTATTCGTGCGGCACTGGTGTGCCAAGGTCAGCTAAATGAAATGGCGACCTTATTAGGGATAGGCCGCACAACCTTATGGCGAAAAGTAAAACTTCATCGGCTGGATATCAGCCAATTTAAGGGTGGCGAGTCATAATCTCAATGCACCGCCCAGTCAGGGAAAATCATCGGTAAAGTTAATTGGCATTACATGATCCTTAGTTATTAATGCTCGCCAGATTAAAATGGTTTTAGGTTATTATCGATTAAAAAAAGCCAGTTACACTATGGTAAAGCGGCATAATATCAAAAATGGAACATTGTTCTATTTACGTGGATCACATTTTTTGACATTTATAGTTAAATCATAAAAAACCATCTTATATTGAAAGTATGGATAATTTTTAACTCATCTGGCACGCCTATCAGTAACAACTGCATTTTATTCACTCGCGTTACTACTTTATAAAAAGCAACCACCAATAAAAAC
>NZ_JAZGQE010000130.1:0-14309 GCF_048593885.1 Yersinia sp. 1252 StPb PI
ACGCTCAAATTAGACATTTGAGTCATTTTTTATACCAATTGAATTTTAATAATTAATTATCAATGAATTACAAAAATATTCATGATAAAACCGCCCTCTGAATAGGTATAAAAATGGTATATAAAAATCTGGTAACAAATATTCGAAAATTAATAAATCATCAGGATATTTCGCTGGGTGATTGCTTACCATCAGAAATTCAGTTAGCAGAGCGTTTTGGCGCATCACGAATGACCGTCAGAAAAGCACTGGATGTCTTAATTCAAGATGGTTTACTGGAACGGCAACAAGGGCGAGGGACATTTATTATCGGGAAAGATCTTAAACATGATAATAATCATCTGAACAGTTTCACCGAACAGATGAAAATGCTCGGCAAGACACCACATACTGAAGTTTCTGAGTTCAAAATTATTAGGGCATCGCAAGACATTGCCAGTCAGTTAAACATCAATCAAGACGATAAAATATATTATATCAAACGATTACGTTATGCTGACAAACAGATTATTCAGATAGAAGAGAGCTATCTGCCGGTCTCTCTGATGCCGGATTTAACTTACCATCATCTTGAATCATCTAAATATGATTTTATTGAAAAACACGCTAATTATCAGATTGAAGGTTGCCGGCAGACATTTTTACCTATTGTCGCCAGTCAGGAGTTTGCCCTGCAACTCCATTGCGATCCACGTACCCTGCTGCTGCAATTACTCGCCGTATCCAATGGAACTGACGGAGTCGTGGTAGATTTTTCGGTGATAACTTTTAATCCGGTTGATTATAAAGTCAGTTACTATCTCAAACGCCATCCGCTAGATTAAAGGGTTGATTAGTGCATTAATCCTTTTTATCAGTAGATTAATGCACCAGAAGAAATATCAATAAGCCTAGCCCGGTAATAAACTACCCAAACCAATAAACAGCCCGGCGATTGTGGCACTCATCAGATTAGATAATGTTGCCGCCAGCAGTGCACGGAATCCTAAGCGCGCAATTTCAGATGATCTTTCGGGTGCAACAGCACTGAAAGCGCCCACCACGACAGCAATTGAGCCAAAGTTGGCAAAACCACACAACGCAAAAGAGATAACTGCAATCGTTTTTACATCTAATGTCGCTATGGTTTCTTTCAGATAAGGAGAGAAACTTAAATAGGCTACGAACTCATTAATGGCTAATTTCTGGCCGATAAAACCACCCGCCAGTGAAGCATGTTCCCAGGATACGCCCATAATATAAGCCAGAGGCGAGAACACATAACCAAGAATACTTTCCAGACTGAGCTGTTCGAAACCAAAGATGCCACCAATACCACCAATAATGCCGTTAATTAACGCAATCAATGCAACAAACGCCATCACGACGGTGGCAACCCCGACCGCAATTTTCAATCCCAGCATCGCGCCACTGGCTGCCGCTTCAATAATACTGGCAGGGCGTTTGTCACTAAATGTCATCTCGTTGAATTCAACTTTTGACTCTTCTGTCGCCGGGCTGATAATACGCGCAAATAATATCCCGCCAGGGATAGCCATTAACGAAGCAGCCAATAAATATTCAATCGGGACCCCAAGCCCGGCATAGCCCACCAACATAGAACCTGCAATGGACGCCATACCGCTACAGATGACGGTAAACAGTTCATTGCTGTTCATCTTATTAATAAAGGGTTTAACCACCGCTGGGATCTCATTCTGACCAAGGAAGATAGTGGTGACAGCGGCAAATGACTCTACTTTACTGATACCGAGTAACTTTTGAAATATAGAACCGAGAATATTAATTAGCCATCCCATAATGCCGAGATAATAAAGAATAGAAATTAATGAAGTGATGAAAATAATGGCCGGCAAGACATGAAAAGCAAAAACAAAACCGGCGCCATCAAATAACTCATTCATTTTTGGGCTAACTAAACCACCAAAAATAAATGCGCTACCTGCGTCACTATATGAAATAACCCTATTCACTGTATTAGCAATCGAAGAGATAAACCACTTTCCAGCAGGAACATAGAGCATGACTGCACCCAATGTTATTTGCAATAATAATGCAGCCCCAACGGTCCGTAATCTTATCTTTCTTTTATTTACTGAAAAAACATAGGCGATAAACAATAAAATGCACATCCCCGCCAAACTACGCAATAAATCCATAAATCCCCCGAAGTACCTCGAAGTTCCTATATAGATAGCTCATGCTCGAAAAGGTGCCCCTCGGACAACAAATGTGTCAGGGCACCTCAAAGATATGAGCAAGTATTTTGTAATAAGGACAATATTTAAAGCGTGTTACCGTTCTTTATTAAATAATGCTCTGATAGGAGCAGGCAATTTTGGCAGCTAACTGCGCATTATTAAATACCAACTGTATGTTAGCGTTTAAACTGTCACCACCGGTTAATTCAGCTACTCTGGCCAACAGGAATGGCGTACTTTCTTTACCAATAACCCCCTGCTCTTCTGATTCTTTTACTGCCTGATTAATGGCAGCGTTGATCATCTCTTCGGGTAAAGCATATTGTGGTGGGATGGGGTTGGCAACAACCATTCCTCCACGCAGGCCAATACTCCATTTGGCATTCATTGCTGCCGCAATTTGCTCAGCACTGTCTAAGGTAATACTGACCTCAAACGGGCTGGTCCGACAGAAAAAAGCGGGCAGTGACCGAGTCTGATAACCAATAACTGGCACCCCATTAGTTTCCAGATATTCCATGGTTAGACCTAAGTCCAAAATAGATTTAGCGCCGGCGCAAACCACCGTGACATTAGTTTTCGCCAACTCCTGTAAATCGGCGGAAATATCAAATGTGGTGGCAGCACCACGGTGTACACCACCAATACCGCCGGTCGCAAAAACCTTAATCTTCGCCATTTGTGCAATAATCATGGTGGAAGCCACGGTTGTGGCACCATGTTGTCCATTTGCTATCACAAAAGGCAAATCACGGCGGCTGACTTTCATAATGCTATGGCCTTCCTTGCCCAGCAATTCTATTTCGTCACGGGATAGGCCCGCTTTCATTCGGCCGTTTATAACGGCAATAGTGGCAGGCACAGCGCCATTCTCACGAATTTTCTGCTCTACCAGTAACGCTGTTTCTACATTTTGTGGGTAAGGCATCCCATGAGAAATAATGGTAGATTCTAATGCGACGACGGCTTTATTTTGCGCCAAAGCCTGTGCAACCTCTGGTGATATATCTAAATAAGATTGTGCCATTGCGTTATTTGTCATGGTTGTAATTCCAATAGTTTTTTAACACTGCCATTTGACAGATTGGGGTTATTAGTCAGTTCCGAAGAGAGCGTTAATGCTGAGCACCCTTGAGCAAAACGGATACTCTCAGCAAATTCCATGTCATCCAGCCAGCAACTTGCTAAACCAGACATCATCGCGTCTCCGGCCCCGGTAACATTCACAATGTTGATATTCAGTGGCAATGACCAGCCAACCTGGCCATCAATTTCACTGAAATAAACCCCCTCTTTTCCCATACTTAATGCCAGGCGCTGGACGCCTTGTTGGTGAAACCAGTGCGCCACCACCGGAATATCATCGTGGCTGTTAATTTTAATGCCACTGAGTATCTCTGCTTCCAGACGATTAGGTTTCAGCGTGTGAATATGGGATAACCAGTTTTTAATTCTGGGTGCTTTGAATGCTGAAACCGTATCGACGAATACAGGAACATTACCGGCATTGGTAAATATCCATGAGAGGGCTTCTTCGGTTAAATTACAGTCGACGACTAATATTCCCGCGTGTTGAATTATCTCTTTGGTGGTTGCTAATAATGACGGCGTTAGTTTTTCTAATATGCGCATATCATTAATCGCCACCAACATTTCGCCACCATCATCGAGTAACGAAACATAAGTAGAGGTATTTTCACCGTGCAAACTGTGGCAATTACTGACATTGACACCGGCGCGTTTAGCCTCATCAATCAGGGTCGCACCATAAAAATCATCACCCACCACCGAGATGAGATGGCACTCTTTGCCTAATAGCGCAATATTTTCAGCAATATTTCGCCCAACACCGCCTGGGGTGCATTTTATTTTCCCTGGGTTGGAATCTTCATAAATGAGCTTACTGGCTGCATAACCACAAACATCCATATTTACCGAGCCAACCACCACCACATAACTGTGCTCAGATAATATATATCCCTTTCCTTTGATATAACCTTTTTGCATTAAATTCATAATGTGACCCGCCACCCCCGAGCGACTAATGCCTAGAATATCGGCAATTTCTTGCTGGGGGATCAATGGATCTCGTCTCAGAAGCTGCAATATTTGTTTTTCTCGGCTGGTCATAATGGACACTTGTTTGTTTTTAAACATGTGCTTGTTTTATTATTTTGACTAAATAGAGTAAAGCGTATTTTATTACTCTATTTCAAAGTTGAGAGAACGATCGTAAGCGTGTTTTCAAGCAGTTACAGCACATTTTCTGTGAGGTAACTCAAGTTCTTCCGATAGGAAAATAAGTTTTAAATAGTAATATTCTTACAGGAAGGATATTCCACTAAAAATAAAGATAGATAATCAAGAGGATAACAATACACACAGAAGCAACCCAACAAGTGTTTGGTTGCCTATTTTTGGGGAGGTAAATTGATGAATAGCCATAAACGCGTTACATCGAATAATGATCTATTTCACACTTAAAGGCAGATGCTTCACAGGGAGGTTAACCAGAGAAAAAAATAAAACGACAGCAGCAGCAGCCAAATGTCGTTTTACTGTATATGTTCTGTCTGGTGTAAATTAGCTACGCACTAAATCGTCGCCATAGCCAACCCACTTATAGGTTGTCAATGCATCCAACCCCATCGGGCCACGGGCATGAAGTTTTTGCGTACTTACTGCCACTTCAGCGCCTAAACCAAACTGGCCGCCATCGGTGAAACGGGTGCTGGCATTGACATAAACTGCCGATGAATCCACCGCACGGACAAAATGTTCCGCGCTACTGAGTGAGCGGGTCAGAATAGCATCAGAATGGCTGGTGCCATGCTCGCGAATATGGTCAATAGCAGCATTGATATTAGCCACAATCTCCACATTCAAATCCAGAGATAACCATTCATCGTCATAATCAGCAGCTTCAACAGCCACTACCTTGGCCTTACCTTCGGTCAGATACGGCAGCGCCTGCGGGCTGGCATGCAGTGTCACGCCAAAGGCATGCATTCGGGTACTGAGTACAGGCAGGAAGCGCTCTGCAATGGCTTGATGAACCAGCAAGGTTTCCAATGAGTTACACGCACTTGGCCGCTGAACTTTGGCGTTTTCAATCACTAATAACGCTTTCTCAAAATCAGCACTTTCATCCACAAAGGTATGGCAAACCCCAATCCCACCGGTAATCACCGGAATGGTTGATTGCTCACGGCACAGTTTATGTAAACCAGCCCCCCCCCGTGGAATCAACATATCGACATAGCGATCCATACGCAGTAACTGATTAACCAATTCCCGATCAGGGCTTTCAATCGCCTGCACTGCCGCCGCGGGTAAGCCGCACTGTTCCAGTGCCTGCTGGATAACCTTCACGGTTGCCTGATTAGTGTGATGAGTCTCTTTGCCACCCCGCAAAATCACGGCATTGCCGGTTTTCAAGCAGAGGCTGGCGACATCGATCGTAACGTTAGGACGCGCTTCATAAATGACACCAATCACCCCCAGAGGCACACGGCGGCGTTCCAGCTTTAAGCCACTGTCGAGTAGGCTGCCATCAATAACGCGGCCCACAGGGTCATTTAGGCGGCATACCTGACGCACATCATTAGCAATAGCCGCTAAGCGTGCCGGGGTCAATAACAGCCGATCGAGCAGCGCCTCACTCATGCCCGTGTCACGTGCAGCCTGCATATCTTGCTCGTTGGCATGCAAAATAGCCTGACTTTCAGATTCCAACAGGTTAGCTATTACTGCCAGCACCTGATTTTTCTCTGCCGTGCTCAACATTGCCAACTGCCAGGAAGCCTGTTTGGCGGCTTTCCCCATCTGTTCCAGCATGCTCATGCTCGCTCCTTAGCTGACAATCATATCGTCACGATGAACCGCCACCGGGCCATATTCGTACCCGAGGATTTCACTGATTTGTTGCGAGTGATGCCCCGCTAACATGCGCAGCGCATCGCTGTTATAGCGTGATACACCGTGGGCCAAATCCCGCCCGCCAAGATTGCGGATCCGGATCACTTCACCACGGGAGAAATCCCCTTGAACACTGCGAATACCTTTGGGCAGCAGCGAACTGCCGCGCTCCATAATAGCGGCTACAGCCCCATCATCGACCGTAATTTCACCGGCTGGCGGTGCACCAAAAATCCAGCGTTTACGGTTTTCCAACGGGGTTTCCAGTGCATGGAAGCGGGTACCAACCGGCGTGCCATCAATCACATTCGCAATAACACCGGACTGACTGCCCGCGGCAATAATCACGTCAATACCGGCGCGGCAGGCAACATCTGCTGCTTGCAGTTTAGTGGCCATACCACCAGTGCCAAGGCCTGAGACACTATCGCCAGCAACTCCGCGCAAAGCATCATCGATACCATGCACTTCGCGAATAAGCTCAGCTTCAGGATTGTTACGCGGATCAGCCGTGTATAACCCCGCCTGATCGGTCAGTAACAGTAGCTTATCGGCACCGGCAAGAATGGCCGCCAGTGCCGAGAGATTATCGTTATCGCCTACTTTGATTTCAGCGGTGGCGACAGCATCATTCTCATTGATTACCGGCACGATGCGGTTATCCAGCAAGGCATTCATGGTGTCACGGGCATTGAGAAAACGCTCTCTGTCTTCCAAATCAGCACGGGTCAGTAACATCTGACCGATATGGATGCCATAGATGGAAAACAGTTGCTCCCAGAGCTGGATTAGCCGGCTTTGCCCGACTGCGGCTAACAGTTGCTTTGAGGCAATAGTGGCAGGCAATTCTGGATAACCCAAGTGTTCACGCCCGGCCGCAATCGCCCCGGAGGTGACAATAACAATACGATGACCTTTTGCGTGTTGCTGGGCACATTGGCGCACCAGTTCAACAATATGGGCACGGTTAAGACGACGGGAACCGCCGGTCAGAACACTCGTCCCCAATTTCACAACCAATGTCTGGCTGCCACTCATAATTTTTCTGCCATTGGGATGAATAAAAGAAACAATATATACCCAAAGTAATTGGAGTTGCAGTATGGCTGCCAGCGAACTCATCCCGATGAGCTTATTCATGTAAGAACAAATGTGACTCGGGTGAATGAACCTAGCTAACAACCCTGCGGCTCTAAGTACGAAGGGGATGGGTCTTTGTAGCAGGCGGGAGGCATAATGCCAACAGTCAGAATGAGAAATTCCCCCTTTTATTGTGCTAAAGGGGGAATATTCTATTTAATTAGGCATTAACAAACAGACTTCTAAGCGGACAGCTTAATCGGCTGATCGCTAAAATGCTGCGCTGGCTCCAATCTCATTTCAATTGAAGTCAACATCTCAGCAAGGCGTTTATGGAAACCACGCAGCGTGGTCTCCAGTTTCTCTTGTATTTCAGGATCTTTAATCTTTTCCGCTTTCCAACTGCCTTCTTTATTAAACAGGCCGAACTGGTAAACGTAAGTAAAATGGTCTTCTGCCGGTTCCAACTCTATCCACCAGCCCCAAAACTCACGTTTCTCGGGGGCAAGCTTCACATTGACGCAAACAGCTAAACAGTCAAAGAAAAAATGGTCACTCTGGCACTGCCCTTCACGCAGATATGGTCCTAAAGCGGCAAAACGTTTCATAAGCTTACTTTTAGGATGAGCACTGGTCGACGTCATTCTTAAATCTCCTTATATAGACGATCCTTTTTAGCAAACTGTTAAAAATTAGCAACTCATTAACGCATTTTATCTTCTAACCACTCACTGGCTTGCAATAATGCACGGTGGAAATTGTCGTACAGCGGCGTTGATGATATAGGTAATAGCTTGCCATCCGCCGAGGAAGAACAGATTAACTTCGCCTCTTCTTTTGGGCTGAAGGGATCATTTTCCCAGTAGCCCGCCAACATAGGTGTTTGGCAACGCCGCCCCAGCAACCCCTGTGTTTTCAGCGAATAGCGGTTCATTTCTGTTCTAAGCGTTTCATCTGCCGCATCAGCCATTCCCAATCGGCTGGCCATAACATCCATATACATATCTGGCACCTGGCGCTGGCTGTCAGCGTTACACAGAAGATGATGCACAATCGGCCCAAGGCATGCCACAGCACGCACCCGCTGTGGCTCTAAATACCCCAGGCGCACCGCTACGTTGGCACCGAAACGGAAACCGAAAACACTGACTCGCTGATGATCAACCCAAGGGATATCCGGCAATGCCTGCAAGACTTGCTGATGCAGATAACTGGTGTCCTGCGTTAACTTCCAACGCGACGAAGCCCCTACCGATGGCATGTCCACCGTTAACATGGCTATCCCTTTCGGGGCCAGATAGTCACGGAACAGGCGATGATAGTCACTTTGCAATGTATCCAACCCACCGCACATCAATACCGTTGGGAATGGCGCACTGCCAACAGTCGGCATATGCAGGAACCCCGCCAGCGTACCGCCATCTGAAATCGCGAAATTAAGCTCTTTCAGGTTATACGGCAGGTGCTCAGCGGCGGCTTCATAGGCGCGGTTTGATAACACCTCGACTTGCTCGGCCAGCTCATCACCTTTCAGATGTGGGTAACCCGCAATGCTGTATAAATTGGCCGCATTTAACCAGTATTGACCCGCATTCATCGGGTCGGCCTCTTCCATGGCTTTTTGCTGCCACAGCATCCCCTGATGGGCCCACTCATAAATCCAGTTACCATTGCGATAGCCCACCACGGTATCTAGCAGTTCGTTATCGCTGTGTTCTGCCTTTGAACAGGCAATGCGTGACAACACTTCTTCTATTTCAAGAGGATCAACACCGCGCCAGGTCCATATCAAACGGTTGATCATCCGATACCAATGGCTGGTGGTATCACCGTCCAAGGCAGAATGTACCGTCATAGGATGGTTGCAGTGAGCATGCCGCACGAGAGTTGAGGTTTCAGGATGTTTGAACTTTGGTTTAAACAGAATTTCAGAGAGGTTGGCTTGTGCCATGGTAACGATAGCCTCCATAAGCCGTGATTCAGGCCCGATAAGGGCTGGTCAGATGGAGTCAAGTGTACTCATACTGCGGAGAAAATGAAACGCCCGGAGCTGACCAGGCGTTTAAAGCCAACTAAATTACTTACCGCTTAAAGGAGCAACAAAGGTTACAGCCATATCCCACGGCTGCTCAATCCAGGTGCCCTGAGGAATATCAACTACATAATCATCAACTAATGGGCGACCA
This sequence comes from Yersinia sp. 1252 StPb PI, assembly GCF_048593885.1. Classification (NCBI taxonomy): domain Bacteria; kingdom Pseudomonadati; phylum Pseudomonadota; class Gammaproteobacteria; order Enterobacterales; family Yersiniaceae; genus Yersinia; species Yersinia sp. 1252 StPb PI. The sequence continues at coordinate 9,386 of NZ_JAZGQE010000130.1, forward strand.
GCAGGTTTGGCGAAAATAGTAACAAAGTGTGCTTTCGGATACATCTCACGGATAGCTTTCGCAGTACCGCCGGTATCAACCAAATCATCAATCACAATAAAGCCTTCGCCGTCACCTTCAGCACGTTTCAGGACTTTAAGCTCGCCTTGGTTATCATGGTTATAGCTGGCGATGCAAACGGTGTCGACATAACGAATACCCAGCTCACGCGCCAGAATACCCGCTGGCACCAAACCACCACGGCTTACCGCAATAATCCCTTTCCATTGATCGGCTGGCAGTAAACGCTGTGCCAGCTTGCGGGCGTGAATTTGCAACATATCCCAGGTAACGACGTATTTTTCGCTCATAAAGTGTAATCCCAGCCAGTAAAGGAGTGGCTTGCCATGTATCAGAAGGGGAAAAAAGGTTGCGCGAGATTATAGTGAGCCAGCCGGATAAAAACCAGCAATTATCAGGTTAATTAATCGGGTCTAATGCGGTAATTGTGCGGCGAAACGCGCGTAATGCCGATGAAAGTGATATTCTCAAACCATCTCGCCATTCCGATGGCGGTTTGTCACTACCCTTAAAATCTTTAGTCATCAACCCGATAGCATCTCTGACATCTTCATCCTGAGGTTGCCGATATGAGCATGCTGTTACAGGAGACTTACAGTGTCTGAACTGTCTCAACTTTCGCCTCAGCCGTTGTGGGATATTTTCGCAAAAATCTGCTCAATCCCCCATCCGTCTTACCATGAAGAAGCACTGGCGCAGCACATTATGACGTGGGCCAAAGAAAAAGGTCTGCACGCTGAGCGTGACAAGGTCGGTAATATCTTGCTGCGTAAGCCTGCTACCAAAGGGATGGAGAACCGTAAGCCAGTTGCGCTGCAAGCCCATCTGGATATGGTGCCGCAGAAGAATAATGATACGGTACATGACTTTACCAAAGATCCTATCCAACCATATATCGACGGTGAATGGGTTAAAGCCCGTGGCACCACATTGGGTGCTGATAACGGCATTGGTATGGCTTCTGCGCTGGCCGTATTGTCTGATGACAGCGTTGAACATGGCCCACTGGAAGTGTTACTGACCATGACCGAAGAAGCCGGTATGGATGGTGCCTTCGGCCTGCAACCTAATTGGTTGAAAGCCGATATTCTGATTAATACCGATTCTGAACAGGAAGGTGAAATCTATATGGGTTGCGCTGGTGGTATTGATTTTATCACCACTCTGGCCCTGAAGCGCGAAGCCGTTCCTGCTGGGTTCCAAACCCTGAAACTGACCTTAAAAGGCCTTAAAGGTGGTCACTCCGGTGCGGATATCCATTTAGGTTTAGGCAATGCCAACAAGCTGCTGGCCCGCTTCCTGTTTGAACATGCAAAAGATCTGGATCTGCGCGTATTGGATCTTAATGGCGGTACATTGCGTAATGCTATCCCGCGTGAGGGTTCGGTTTTCCTGGCGGTTAGTGCAGATAAAGTCGATCAATTGAAAAGCCTTAGTCAGGCGTATCTGGCAACGTTGAAAAACGAGCTGGCGGCGGTGGAAAAAAATCTGGCACTCCTGCTCGAACCGGTATCCACTGAGACAAAAGCGCTGACTAAAGACACACAACAGCGTTTAGTGGCACTGCTGAATGCCACACCAAACGGTGTAATTCGCATGAGCGATGCCGTTAAAGGCGTGGTTGAGACCTCACTGAATGTCGGTGTGGTTACCATGAATGAGAACGAAGCAGAAATCATCTGTCTGATTCGCTCCCTGATCGACAGCGGCAAAGATTACGTGGTGAGCATGCTGACGGCAATTGGTCAGTTGGCTGGTGCACAAACGCTACCGAAAGGCGGTTACCCTGGCTGGCAGCCGGACCCAACCTCTCCTGTCATGGCATTGGTGCGGGAAACCTACCAACAACTGTTCAACAAAACGCCGAACATTATGGTTATCCACGCAGGTCTGGAGTGTGGATTATTCAAAAAACCTTACCCGGATATGGATATGGTGTCGATTGGGCCAACCATGACCGGCCCACATTCACCGGATGAACAAGTTCATATCGAAAGCGTTGGTCAATATTGGCAGTTACTGACCGCCCTGCTAAAAGCCATTCCAGAACGGGCATAAACAAATCTGATTGATCTTTATATGATAACGGCGGTGCTTCGACCCGCCGTTTTTTATTGCATATACTATTCCCAACTAAGCAATAATTGCCGCTCAAGTTGTGGATCCAGTAAAGTGACATGTAGCCCTACCAAGCGAACTCCCCGCCCGGCTCGCCGTTCATTCCATGCAGTGCGCGCCACTTGTAGCAGATCAGTCTTATTCAGTTCCGGCCAGACATGCTCCTGCGTAGTTTGTTGAAAATCATGAAATTTCAATTTAATACCCTGACGCGCAATATGCAGATCCGGCCTCACTTTGCGTAATCGAGTTTCCAGCTCAATATAAAGCTGTTCAATCAATGCCTCACAACTTTCCCAGTCATGAATATCTTCCGCCAGCGTTCTTTCAACACCGACCGATTTACGCAATCTGTCCGGGGATATTTCACGCTCATCAATACCGTGGCTACGCTCCCACAACACATGACCGAATTTGCCAAAACGCTTTAATAGTTCAGCCTGCGGATAATTTTGTACCTCGCCGCAAGTAACCAACCCGAGTTCTTGTAAACGTTTAGCGGTCACTTTCCCCACGCCAGGGATCTTACTCAGCGGCAAATCATGCAGGAAAGGCTGAATCTGATTAGGTGTGATGACATATTGACCATTTGGTTTGTTCAGATCTGACGCAATTTTGGCCAGAAACTTTATCGGGGCAATACCGGCGGAAGCGGTCAGGCTCAGTTCATCAGAAATGGCTTGACGGATTTCCTGAGCAATTAAAGTGGCAGAACCACTGCATGCGGAGCAATCAGAAACATCCAGATAGGCCTCATCCAGCGAGAGCGGCTCAATCAGCGGGGTATAGCGAGCGAAAATTTCACGGATATGCAGCGACGCCTCTTTATAAGCCGCCATTCTGCCAGGAATAACTTTAAGCTGTGGGCAGAGTTTAAGTGCCATCGCCGTTGGCATAGCACTACGAACACCATAACGTCTGGCAGGGTAATTGGCCGTACTGATCACTCCACGCCGATCGCGGCTGCCGCCAATCGCGATGGGAATATCACGCAAACTGGGATCGTCGCGCATTTCCACTGCCGCGAAGAAACAATCCATATCGACATGAATAATCTTACGCATGTTATCTTTCCCCAACCAAACCACTGTATAAGGATACAGTTAAATCGGAAAAATTCAAGATTATCCTAATCCTCAACCCGCCTCAGATTGCTTATCGCAGGCTAGCCTGCTATCTGTTTACGCAGCTCTCTCATATATATCAGCAAGTCCCGCCGATAAAGCTGGCTAGACCGCCTAAATCCACATTACCTCTCGAAAGAATCACACCACCCGTTTGCCGCGCAGATCTAACTGATCACCAAACGCAACGGCTGCCTACAGGCAACCGCTGGGTTCAACCACAATCTTCATTTAGTGGTCGCTAAAAATAGAACTCTTCAATGACTTATCTTGCTGATGCCGTTCTAACGCCAGTTCAATCAGTGTTGTGATCAACTCTGTAGAGCCGACACCCGTGGCGCGCCAGAGTTTGGGGTACATACTGATATTAGTGAAACCAGGTAGTGTATTGATTTCATTTATAATAACGGTTTTTTCTGGTGTTAAAAAGACATCTACCCGTGCCAGACCACGGCATTCAAGCGTACGAAACGCGGCTAATGCTACTGCGCGAATATTGTCGCTGGCTGCACTGTCTATCACTGCAGGGATAACCACCTGAGCACCAGTTTCATTAATATACTTGGTATCGTAGGAGTAAAATTCATCACTGACGATCACTTCACCACACAGGCTAGCTCGAGGGTTATCATTACCCAGTACCGCACATTCAATCTCGCGCCCAACAATAGCTGATTCAACTAATACCTTATGGTCAAAATCAAACGCGAGCGTAACAGCCTGCTGGTATTCAGCCGCATTGCGTACTTTACTCACCCCAACCGAGGAACCTTGATTTGCCGGCTTGATAAATAAAGGTAAGCCAAGTTTTGCCGTTATCTGCTCAAAACTGTAATTATCTTTATTTGTCCGTGTCAGCGTAATAAAGGGGGCAATATTCAACCCGGCATCACGCAGTAACCGCTTGGTGAGATCTTTATCCATGCTGACCGCAGATCCCAGCACGCTGGATCCAACGAAGGGGATATTGGCCATGCGCAGCAAGCCTTGCAAAGAACCATCCTCGCCTAATGTACCGTGTACTATCGGGAAAATAACATCCAGTTGCGCCAATGCTGTGGCATTATCCGCCGCAATCAGTTGCTGGCGCTCTTGACCGGGAATCAACGCTACATTTCTGTTTGAGTGATTCAGGGAAATCAGCGCTGGATTCTCTGCATTTAACAAATAGCTGGATGCATCGTTAACATGCCATTTCCCCTGTTTATCAATACCCAGTAGCGTGACATCAAACTTTTCCTTATCAATCGCCTCTACGATGTTTTTGGCCGACTGCAACGACACTTCATGCTCAGCCGATTTACCACCAAAAATCACACCAACCCGCAATTTCGACACACAGTATTCCTTCTTAAAATCTGGCACTTAAAGGTGCAACAACCCAGTGAAATCTCACCTCACACTAATACAATCTTTGTCTGCTTAACTAATGGTTTTTAAGATTTATACAGAATTTTCTCACTCCGCGACAGGTAATAAACATCATCAATATCAGTATGTAATTCTATCATTGATGAATACTCCCCTATTTATTCATATCAAGATAACCACCGCGAGAAGTCATAATTATCCTAATCAAAACACCAACTAATTACGTATATAACAGAATTGAATACTGTTAT
>NZ_JAZGQE010000131.1:0-14222 GCF_048593885.1 Yersinia sp. 1252 StPb PI
GCCAGAGCAGCCAGAGCAGCCAGAGCAGCCAGAGCAGCCAGAGCAGCCAGAGCAGCCAGAGCAGCCAGAGCAGCCAGAGCAGCCAGCGGACAAGAAAAGCAAAAAATAAGACCTCTGGGAGCTAATCATGATATTGGAAATTGATCAGATAAAAGCTCAGTGTCGAATTGATCCGGAATTTACCCATGAAGATGAGTTACTTAAACTTTATGCTGACGCAGCAGAAAAGAGAGTTACCAGCTACTTAAACCGGAATATTTATGAGGCTGAGGTGCCGGAAACAGATCCTGACGGGCTTATTGTCAGTAGTGATATCAAACTGGCTATGTTGGCACTCATTAGTCACTGGTATGAAAACCGCTCATCAGTAAGTGATTACGAACAGTCAGAAGTGCCGATGAGTTTTTATTTTCTGGTCGGTTCCTACAGGTTTAGCCCATGACTCAACGCCGCTTTACTGAAATCAACGCCACTTATCGGCCACCGGCCCCCGGTGAACTGAATAAGCGCGCCCAGTTCCGTACCCGCGAAGATGTGCCAGGCAACGGGCATATGGGTGTTGATACCGTCTACCACAATACATTCGATACCTGGGCGAAGCTGTCAGCCATTGGTGATTCTGTCCGTATCGGTTCGATGCAGATTGATGTTGCCATTACTCACCGCATTGTTATCCGCTACCGAACGGGTGTAACCACGGATGATGAGGTGGTTATCAATAAAATGGTTTATCGGGTCAAGGGAACCACGAACCTGAATGAAGCCAGTCGCTTTTTGGTTATCACTGCTGAAGAGCTGGGAACCGTGGAAGCTATCGGGGAGGGCCATTAATGGGCATTGAAAACTCAACCAGCGGTTTATACCTGCATGTCGATTTTGATAAACCGAAAGAGCTGGAGTTCAACCAGAAGAGAGTTCGCAACGCATTCGCCAAGGTTGGTCGGGGTGTGCAAGACGAGGCGCGGCGGCTAGTGGCGCGCCATGCCATATCAAAGGCTGGCGAAGCACCCGGCACCCGCACCGGCGGACTGTCAAAATCCATCGGCTATAAAGTCCCCTCACCATCAGGCGGGCGTCCGGGCTTTATGGTGCGTATCGCTCCCAACCAAAAAGGGGGTAGGCGAGCAACCAGATTACCTTCTGGGGATGACTTCTATCCTGCGTTCTTGTTCTACGGTGTGAAAAGCAAGGCCAAGCGAGGCAGGAACCACCGTAAAGGTGCTTCAGGTGGCAGCGGCTGGAAAATTGCTCCCCGTAAAAATTTCATGATAGAGGCGCTAGAAAATCGGCGCTCATGGGCCGAGAAAGTCCTGTTCAGCGCACTAAAAAAATCAGTGGTGGTTAAATGAAATTATCACTCGTTATTGCTGCTCTACGGCTACGTTGCCCGACATTTGAGGGGCGAGTGTCTGGGGCGGCTGAATATGAGTTGCTTCTCGAAAATGGCAAGATGGCACTACCCAGTGCATGGATTATCCCGACTAATGACACTGCTGGCGAACAACGGTCAAAAACTGACTATTGGCAGACAATTACCGATGGGTTTGCCGTGGTGGTGGTGGTGAATAACAGTGCAGATCAGCGGGGCCAGAAAGCGGCATTTGATGCTGTGCATGATTTGCGCGCTGAGTTATTTAAAGCGCTGCTGGGCTGGCAGCCTGAACCTTGCTATGACGCTATCCAATATGATGGCGGTAACTTACTGGATACTAACCGCGCGCACCTTTATTACCAGTATGATTTCTCTGCAAAAATTGATATATCCGAAGAAGATACCCGCCAATGGGACGACCTTCAGCAGCTTGCAGAGCTGGAGCGGATCATGGTTGATGTCGATTTTATGACCCCTGACGGCACCATTGAACACAAGCTAAACATCCCCCTTAACGACGAGTAACCCCTTATGCATGTGATCCCCAAAGATGGCCGGTCAGTTCCTGACCCGGTTAGAGGTGACTTTTTGCCCGCAGAGGGTCGAAACGTCGATGAAAATATTTACTGGCACCGTCGGTTAGCGTCAGGAGAAGTGACCGTCAAGGCCGCAGAACCTGAAGAAATCGCACCACCGGCACCCATCGTTCAACCTGAGCAGAAGGCCAAAAAACAATGAATTTTAACAACATCCCTAATGATTTACGGGTGCCGTTGTTCTTTGCCGAAATGGACAACACCGCGGCGAATACGGCACAAGACAGTGGGCCTTCGCTCATTATCGCCCACGCGCTGGCAACCAGTTCGATTGAAAAGAATACGCTCGTCATTATGCCGTCGGCAGATCGGGCGGGGCAGGTGGCCGGACGGGGTAGCCAGCTAGCCCGAATGGTGGCCGCATACCGTGCTGTCGATCCCTTTGGTGAGCTGTGGGTGGTTGCCGTCCCTGAAGTAGCGAGCACCCCAGCAACCGGCACACTCACTGTCACCGGTACCGCGCAAGCCTCTGGCACATTGTCGATTTATATCGGCTCTATCCGAGTGCAAGTTGTGGTTACTGCGCTGGATACTCCGGCGATTATCGGTACCAGCATCGCTGCGGCGGTTAATGCTCTGCTTGATTTGCCGGTTACCGCAGTTGCGGCGGCGGGCGTCGTTACTCTTACCGCCAAAAATAGTGGACTCACTGGTAACGGTCTGCCAATCAGCCTGAACTATCGCGGTACTGTGGGCGGTGAGCAGAACCCATCCGGCGTGAATGTGGCTATTGTTCCAATGGCTGGCGGTGCCGGTGCTCCGGTACTGTCTGCAACCATTGCCACCTTAGGCGATGAATTGTTTGATTTTATCGCTTTCCCGTTCAATGACTCAGCATCACTGGCCACCATCGGCAAAGAGATGAACGACGATACCGGCCGCTGGAGCTGGTCGCGGCAGTTATACGGCCACGTCTATACCGCCAAAGTGGGTGATTTGTCGGATCTGGTGGCTTTTGGTGCCACGTTCAACGACCCACATCTGACCATTGCTGGCTATGAAACTGGCGTGCAGATGGCAACGGATGAGCTAATTGCGGCGCGAACAGCGCGTAATTCGGTGTTCATTCGTAATGATCCGGCACGACCAACGCAAACCGGCTTGCTGAATGGCGCATTACCGGCTCCGGTGGGTACGCGTTTCATTCTGTCAGAGCAACAATCGCTGTTAACTCATGGCATCGCCACGGCTTACAGCGAGGGTGGGGTGTTGCGTATTCAACGTGATATCACCACGTATCAGAAAAATACCTACGGCAATGCCGATAACAGTTTCCTTGATAGTGAGACGCTGCATACCAGCGCTTATGTGTTGCGCCGGTTGAAGTCGGTTATCACCAGAAAATATCCACGGCATAAGCTGGCGAACGATGGTACTCGTTTCGGTGCAGGTCAGGCGATTGTTACGCCGAATGTCATTAAGGGCGAAATGTTATCCGTTTACCGCCAACTGGAACGCGCGGGCATTGTTGAGAACTTTGAGCTATTCAAGCAATACCTGATTGTCGAGCGCAACGCGGATAACCCTAACCGGCTTGATGTGCTGTTCCCACCTGATTATGTCAACCAACTGCGAGTATTCGCAGTGCTTAATCAGTTCCGTCTGCAATATAGCGAAGAGGTGGCCTAAATGGCTCGAATTGGCGGCACGTGCTTTTTCAAAATTGATGGTCAGCAATTATCTCTGACCGGCGGCATTGAGGTGCCAATGAACACAGCGGTGAAAGATGATGTAATCGGTCTTGATGGCTCAGTGGATTACAAAGAAACTCACCGCGCACCTTATACAAAAGGGACATTCAAAGTTCCGAAAGACTACCCCATCAGCAAGATCACTTCCGCAGATACCATGACCATTACCAGCGAGCTGGCGAACGGTCAGGTGTACGTACTTTCCAGCGCCTGGTTGCATGGCGAAGCGAACCATAATGCCGAGGAAGGCACGGTAGATATGGAATTCCACGGGCAAGAGGGCTTTTACCAATGATTGTGACATTAACCAGAGAAATTACCGTGGGTGGTGAGAAGGTCAAAGAGTTAAATATTCGCGCACCTGAATATGATGAAATTGCCAAGTTTGGCATGCCGTTCTCTTACTCGGATAACGGCAGCGCTAAAATCGACATGGGTTGTACGCTGGCATATTTACCGGTACTGGCTGATATCCCCCCTTCATCAGCTAAGCAACTACTGCCGAAAGACCTGATCACCATCTCAATGCAGATAGTCGGTTTTTTTACGGCATCAGAAGTGTCGGTGAGCTAACTAGCCGCATTTATAACATTGCCTATTTTTGGCGAATGAACCCCCTTACCGTCATGGCTTGCCCTCTATCCAAAATATTTGAGATGGAGGCGCAGGCTGAACGCATTAATACGGAGCTGAGTAATGTCAGATAGTTTTCAGTTAAAGGCGATTATTACTGGCGTCAATAAGTTATCTCCGGCGTTGACGACTATGCAGAAGGATCTGCGTAAGTTTAAGGGGGAATTTAAAGACGTCATGCAAAGTGTGGCAATGATGGGGGCGGCCATTGGTGGTGCTTTCATTATTCCGATCAACCAGGCAATGGAATTTGAATCCTCCATGGCTGATGTGCGCAAAGTTGTGGACTTTGATACTCCCGCCCAGTTTAAGGAAATGGGCGAGGATATATTGAAGCTTTCTACTGAATTGCCAATGGCAGCGGATGGAATAGCTGCCATCGTTGCTGCAGGTGGTCAAGCAGGTATTGCCCGCACCGATCTAAAAGCATTTGCAACCGATGCTATTAAAATGGGTATTGCTTTCGATCAGACGGCAGAAGAGTCTGGTCAGATGATGGCTCAGTGGCGCACAGCGTTTAAATTGACTCAAAGTGAAGTCGTTACGCTGGCGGATAAGGTCAACTACCTGGGTAATAACGGCCCCGCGAATGCCGCAAAAATATCTGAAATTGTTACGAGAATTGGCCCATTAGGGGGTATTGCTGGCTTGGCCTCAGGGGAAATAGCCGCAATGGGTGCAACTATTGCCGGTATGGGGGTGGAGTCAGAGATAGCTTCCACGGGCATTAAAAACTTTATGCTGTCATTAACCTCAGGGAAGGCCGCGACAGCTTCACAGAAAAAAGCGTTACGAGCATTAAGAATTAACCCCAAACAACTCGCGGCTGATATGCAGAAAGACTCTAAGGCAGCGATGCTTAAAGTATTGGAGTCATTAAATAAGCTACCAAAAGCCGATCAGTCGGCAATGCTGACACAGTTATTTGGCAAAGAATCACTTGCTGCCATCGCGCCTTTATTGGCTAATCTTGATTTATTAAAAAAGAACTTCAACAGAGTTTCAGATGCTCAAATCTATTCTGGCTCAATGCAGTTAGAGTATGAATCCCGAGCGGCCACCACGGCTAACGCAATTAAGTTGCTTAAAGGACAGCTAGAAGCTGTCAGTATTACGCTGGGGGATATGTTTCTCCCCTATATCACTGAAGGTACGAAAGAATTACAACCATTAATGGAGCAATTCAGAGCATGGGTTAAAGCTAATCCTGAACTCATAAAAACAGTCTTTAAATTAGGCGTTTATCTAATTACTGTTGCCACTGGCGTTACAGCGGTAACGAAAGCGATCGGCATTATGAATTTCGTCACCAAAATGTCACCGCTGGGGAAATTACTTACCTTGCTGATCGGTGCGGGTGCGTTAATTGTGGCTAACTGGGATACTGTGGGGCCGGTATTTAAAGATGTGTGGAGCCAGATTAAGCCCATCGTCGATATGGTAGGGGGATGGGAAGGGGTAATGAAGGGGTTTGCTCTGTATATGGCAGGCGATTTTGCTTTCTCGTTTTTGAAAGGTATTAATGCTGGTGGTGCAGGCGTCAGAGGGCTTAATGGTGCACTAAAAACGCTCATCTCTTATGGTGGGCAAATGGTCACTATTGGTGTGATAATTAGCTTATTTAAGCAACTGGACGATCTAAGTAAAGAGGCTCAAACAACCAAAAAATCCAAAGGAGATATTTTGGTTGATAAGCTAAATAAAGGGGAGCAGGACAGAGGCTATACAGGGTTTATCCCGCGCATGAAAGAGCTACTGAATATGGACGGTAGCCAAAATTCTAAAGCACCATTGGCTTCAGTTCGACCTCAGGCAATCAATGGAGAGATTACGGTTAAGTTTGATAATGCCCCTCCTGGCATGTCAGTCACCGATTCAAGGACTAGCCGGTCAGGTTTTGGGCTTGGTTACGATGTTGGGTACAATCGATTTGCCAAGGGAGGATGAAACCCATTAAATAGTTGGTATGCTTTACCAGCCTGAAAAATATACATGGAGTAAGTGATGCGTAAATTTGGTTTGGTTCTTTTGTTGATTGTAAGTTATCCGTCATTATCAAAAACTATAGATGATTTTTTTATTGAACATCCTGATATTAAAAACAATATTGCAATAAGGCATCAGGTTATTTCAACCACTCAAGGGTTGGTCACTATGGACAGTTACACAACAGGTGTAAGCGCGGCGGAAACTCTAAAAAATGAGGGGTACGATTACGCAAAACTTGCTCTACGGCAGATAGTGGGTCTCTGTAAGCTGGAATCTATATCTTTAAGTTCAGATGAGTGTGAGTTAGCAAAAAAGAACTCTAAGTAAGAATAACAATATATTATCAGTTAGTTATCATACCCGCTTCGGCGGGTTTTTTTATGCCCGGAGAATGTATGAGCTGGAAAGACAAGCTATTACCGGCCTCGTTTCGCGGTGTGCCATTTAAAACGCAGGATGATGAGGCCACTTTCGGGCGCCGGACACAAACCCACGAATATCCCAATCGCGATAAACCCTATTCTGAGGATCTGGGGCGGGTTACGCGGCGGGATACCATTTCAGCCTATTTGATTGGTGATGATTACCAGGCGCAGCGCGATCAACTGATCACTGCCATTAATCAGGCGGGGCCGGGGAAATTGATTCACCCCCAGTACGGCGAGTTAAATGTCTGTATAGACGGTGAGATAAGGGTAAGCCACAGCGCCGCAGATGGTCGCATGTGTACCATCAGTTTCAACTTTGTTGAAGCCGGTGAACTCTCTTTTCCGACCTCCGGCGTTGCCACTGGTCAGAAGCTGGTTTCCTCATGTGATGCCATGACTGATTGTGTCACTGATGCGTTTGGGAAGGATTTCGGGCTGGATGACCTGGCTGATTTTATCCAGAACGGCGTTATCAGTGATGCCAGCGATATGATGAATACCGCCATTAAAACCTTTGACGGCGTGAACTCGGCGATTGCTGCCGCGGGCCGTTTGCTCGATGGTGACTTATCGGTGCTGCTGATGCCACCCAGTTCCGGCATGAATTTCGTTAACCGTCTGCAACGTATGTGGCGGTCTGGTAATAGTTTGCTGGGCAACAGTGACGACATTATCAACAAAATTAAGGGGCTCAGCGGGTTTACTGTCGGTCGTGATCTGGCTCCACATGGGGTATGGAAAACGGACAGCAAGACCATTCAGTCCCAAACCGCCCAGCGAAACGTGGTTGCCCAGGCCATTCGCACTACCGCACTGACTGAGGCAGCGCAGAGTGTGGCTGATTTGCCACAGGCCCGCCCGCCATTGACAGCAACAGTGACCTCACAGGCACAACTGCCGCTAGTCACTCATCCGGCGGTAACGTCTATCAGCGACGCTGTAGCCGTTATCCCGCCAGTGACTTATGAGTCATTAACTGAGATCCGCGACACACTGAATACAGCCATTGATCAGGAGCTGCTACGGGTGACGGATGATGATTTGTTCCTGGCTATCAATACCGTTCGAGCCGATGTGAATCGCGATATCAGCATGCGGCTCGAGCAGATAGAAAAAACCACCTTTCGAACGCCAGATGAAGTGCTGCCCGCACTGGTACTTGCGGCTGACTGGTATGACTCAGCCGCGCGTGAAGCTGACATTATCGGTCGCAACAAAATCACCCATCCCGGCTTTGTGCCAGTGAAAACACTACAGGTACCTATTCGATGAATAATGATGTCACGCTACGTGTGAATGGCCGTGAGTGGGTGGGGTGGACCTCTGTCTCTATCTCTGCCGGTATCGAACGTTTGGCCCGCGACTTTAATGTAGAGATCACCCGTCAATGGCCTGGTAGTGAAGAGGCTGGACACCTCCAGCCGCGAGTGAAAAAGGGCGATCAGGTCACAGTGTTGATTGGCACTGACTTGGTGGTCACCGGCTATATCGATGCCACACCAGTACGCTATGACGCCCGCTCAGTATCGGTAGGCATTGTTGGTCGCAGTAAAACAGAAGACTTGATCGACTGCGCCGCACTGATAACACAATTTACCGGGCGCTCTTTTATCCAGATAGCGACCCAACTTGCCGCGCCATTTGGTGTGTCAGTGGTCAATGCCGGTGTGGAAAACACGCCAATGCAAGGGCTGCAGGTAGATTACGGTGAAACTGTGGTGGATGTGCTCGATAAGATGATGGGTATCCAGCAAGTGCTGGCCTATGACAATCCAGCGGGCGCACTGGTTATTGGTCCTGTGGGCGCTTCACGTACCGTCACTGCCCTGGTACTGGGTGAAAATATTATCTCCTGCGACACAGAACAGAGCATTAAAGACCGCTTTTCTGAATACGTGGTTGCCGGACAGCGGTCAGGTAATGACGACGATTACGGGGCCGCTACCACAAATGCGATCCGGGCAAAAACAATTGATGGTGGGGTATCTCGGTATCGTCCCATGGTTATTAAACAGAGTGGTAATGCCACTGGCGCTACGGTTCGCGACCGAAGTCAGTTTGAAATGCTACGCCGTGCAGCACGCACTAATGAGGTGACCTATACGGTGCAGGGCTGGCGGCAGGGAAATGGCGACTTGTGGTCACCGAATCAACTGGTCACGGTGTTTGACCCAATTCTGGGCTTTAACAATCGTGAAATGCTGATAGCAGAAGTGACTTACAGTAAAAATGAGGGCGGTACAGTGACACAAATCCGTATTGGCCCACCCGATGCTTATTTGCCTGAGCCAAATAAGCCACAGAAAAAGCGCAAAAAAGATGAAGAGGATGATTATTGATGAATCGCATGTTTACTGGTTTGCAGCGTGGCCTGTCCAATATATTGGTTCGGGCGGTAGTGCGCCGCCTGGACTCCAGCAGTAAAAACCAGATGCTACAAATCCAGATGATCGCGGATGAGCTAAAAGACAATATCGAACATCTGGAACCTTATGGTTTTACCAGCGCCGCACATACTGGCGCGGAAGCGTTCGCCGCCTTCCCCGATGGTGACCGCTCGCACGGGGTGGTATTGGTGGTGGCTGATCGCCGCTACCGGATTAAAGGGCTGAAGTCTGGCGAGGTTGCAATTTACAGCGATGAGGGCGACAGCATTATTCTCAAGCGCGGCAACAAAATAGAGGTGAACACCAAACAGTTTATTGTTAACGCAGAGGAAAAGGCGGTATTCAATACCCCGCTTATCGAGGCGACAGGTGAGATAAAAGCTCTCGGTAACATTGAGTCTGAAGTCGATGTTAAGGATAAAACCGGCACTATGGCGGCCATGCGTGAACAGTTTAATTTACATACCCACCCACACGGTGAGCCGAACACCGACGCGCCTAACCAGAAGATGGAGTAACCCATGATCCTGATGGTGAACGGACAACAACAATCAGCTTCCACGCCAACAGACCCCCTGACGCGCGCCGTGATTATCTCTCTGTTCACCTGGCGCCGCGCTGATCCTGATGATGATTCAGAGCAGCCTATGGGGTGGTGGGGTGACAGCTATCCCACGATACAAAATGACCGCATCGGCTCCCGCCTTTATCTACTCCAGCGCACCACGCTGACTAATAAGACGGTCGAACTTGCGCGGGGCTATTTGGAACAGGCATTAGCCTGGCTAAAAGACGACGGCGTAGTTTCACGAATAACCATCAACGTGCAGCGGCGCGGTACCGAAATACTGACTGCTGAAATAACGCTGTATCGCAACGATGGCAGTTCTCAGTTAATTACCTTCGATGATTTATGGAGTGCACTCAATGGCTGACAGCGGATTTAACCGCCCGACACTTCCCCAGCTCATTACCCAAATCCGCAGTGACCTTAATTCTCGATTCCAAACTGATGCCGTTCTTCGCCGTACCGACACCGAAGTTTATAGCCGGGTGCATGCGGCGGCGGTGCATACCGTTTACGGCTATATCGACTATCTGGCCCGCAACTTGTTACCGGATCAGTGCGATGATGATTGGTTAGCGCGCCATGGGAATATGAAACGCTGCCCACGCAAAGAACCATCAACTGCTACGGGTTTTGTGCGTTGGGAAGGGGTAACAAACGGTATTGAAGTTCCCGCCGGCAGAATTATTCAGCGTGATGATTTGCAGGAGTACACCACCACGGCAGTGGCGACATCTGTTGCGGGTGTTTTGCGGGTGCCGGTGATTTGTTCAGTCGCTGGCACTTTGGGGAATACAGATGATGGTATCGGCATGGTGCTGACTCAGCCGATTAACGGCCTGCCATCGTCAGCGGTGGCGGATAGTATAGAGGGTGGCACTGATATTGAGCCGATAGAAGAGTGGCGGGCGCGGATCATTGAGCGGTGGTATTACACCCCGCAGGGCGGCGCTGACGGTGATTATATTATCTGGGCCAAAGAAGTACCCGGCGTGACCCGCGCATGGACTTACCGCCACTGGATGGGTACCGGCACTGTTGGCGTCATGGTGGCCAACAGCAACTTGGAAAATCCGATACCGGACAATGTGGTAGTCACTGCTGTGCGTGATCACATCTTACCGCTAGCTCCGGTGGCGGGGGCCAGTCTCTACACCTTTCCGCCGGTTGCAAAAGTGGTGCCGTTCCATATTCGACTCACACCAGATACGCCGGAAGTTCGCTATGCGGTTATAGCAGAGCTACGCGCTATGTTTCTGCGTGATGGGGTCCCGGGCGGAACACTGGATCACTCGCGAATCAATGAAGCGATCAGTATCGCCACAGGGGAATATAAGCATGTCCTGGTGAGTCCGACCGATGATATCGATTTGGCTGCAACAGAATTGCCTGTAGTGGGAGAGCTAACGTGGACTTAACGGACGCCTACGGCCAGCTATTAAAAAACCTCCTGCCGCGCGGCCCCGCGTGGGAGGGGGATGATCCTCTATTGTTAGGGCTTGCTCCGTCCTACTCCCGTGTACATCAGCGCGGGTATAGTCTGATGGTGGAGATTGACCCACGCACTACCACTGAGTTGATCGACCGTTATGAACAGTTAACCGGCTTACCCGATTCCTGTGCTCCAGCAGGCGTGCAGACCTTAGCCCAACGTCAGCAACGACTTGACGCAAAAATCAATATTATCGGTGGGATTAACAAGGCGTTCTATCTGGCACAACTAGCGGCATTGGGCTACTCAGATGCCACGATAACACAGTTTGAAAGCGATGTTTTTCGCTGCACTTCGACCTGCATTGATTCGTCTTACTCAGAAGATTGGCGCTACTGGTGGCAGGTCAACATGCCGACTGCCACGCAGATCACTGATATGACCTGCATTTCACTGTGTAGCGATAGCCTGAGAACGTGGGGCGACACCACTGCTGAATGCGTCATTAATAAACTTTGTCCATCACACACTTATGTGACTTTCTTATACCCGGAGTAACCCTTTATGCATCGCATTGATACCCCCTCGGCTCAAATTGATAAATTTGGCACGGGCAAGAATGGCTTTACCCGTGGCAACCCACAAACAGGCGTACAGGCAACCGCATTAGATGATGATTATTTTGATGCCGTACAGGAAGAGATCGCGGGTGTTATTGAGGGGGCGGGTATTGCCCTCGATAAAAGCAATCGCGCACAGCTTATTACGGCACTGAAAAAGCTATTTCTACTTTCCGGTAACAATCTTTCTGAAATTAAAGATGCGGGCGCAGCAGCAGTGACCGCCGCACTTGCTAATCTCAGCCTAACCACCCTGGGCATTGGCTTGCCGAGCATGACTGTTATCCCTAATTTTGATTTTCAGAATTTTGCATTCACATCTGGTGCAAATTATTTGGCCTCTTCTTCAGATTGGATAAATGTCCCAAGCGGGGTGAGTTACCCCACTGGTTTATATATCAGCATAACAGTTGATTATGCCACTGGCACACAGATTGGATTAACGATAAAGCCCAGCACTGTATCAAGCACAAACTTTAAAATATTTGATGTCCGTTCAGGTGGGTATGCTGGATCCAGAACGTTTACAGTACGTGAAGTTCAAACAGTGGATTCCGGGGGATTTGCGGGGAGACTGATGGGCACACCGAAGATTTTCAATTCCTCTGCACTATACACTCCA
Organism: Yersinia sp. 1252 StPb PI; assembly: GCF_048593885.1. Lineage (NCBI taxonomy): Bacteria > Pseudomonadati > Pseudomonadota > Gammaproteobacteria > Enterobacterales > Yersiniaceae > Yersinia > Yersinia sp. 1252 StPb PI. Next base: position 12,339 of record NZ_JAZGQE010000131.1, read on the forward strand.
ACAGCAGGTTGCAAGTTAGCCATTGCCGAAATTGTTGCAGCGGGTGGTGGTGGTGGCGGTTGTTATCTTGCTGACGCAACAGGCGCGAGCGCGGGTGGTGGCGGTGGTTCTGGCGGGTATAGTCTTCTTATCGTCAACAACCCAGTAGCAACAACAATAACAATTGGCACGGGCGGTGCAATGGGGGTTGTTGCTGCAAACAGTTCGCCCGCTGCGGGTTCGGCAGGCGGAGATACTACATTTGGCTCACTTGCTACAGCCAAGGGTGGCCGTGGTGGATTATCGGCTGGGTGGGCGGTGGCTGTCGGAACTGTAGACACGGCATGCTCGAATGGCGGCGGTGGCGGCGTTGTAGGTACGGGTTTAATAACGAGCGCTGGTGATCAGGGTGGTTTAGGGATTCAGTTGAAATTAAACGGTACGGGCGGGATCGGCGGTTCGAGTAAGCTGGGCAGTGGTGGTCATTATGTCGGTACCGGCTACACGATAACGCTACCAACGAAAGGCGGTGGCGGTGTGGGTAATTATCGGGCGGCAGGTACTACTTATGCAGGCTCAAATGGTGCTGATGGTTACTGTGTTGTGTGGGAGTATTTTTAATGAATAAGTATGCGGTAGTGCTTAATGGCGTAGTAATTAATATTGTAGTTTGGGACGGTGTAACAGAGTGGCAACCGAATGAGGGTGAGGCCATCGTAGCCACGGATGAAATCGGTATAGGTTGGTATTATGCTGATGGCACTTTTACTGCGCCGCCAGAACCGGAGCCGACTCATGATGAAGTTGTTGCGATGGCATTCGCAAAAAAATCATCACTCATGCAAATAGCATCAGAGAAAATCAGCATACTGCAAGATGCCGTTGATCTGGAAATGGCTAAAACTGAAGAAATCGCACAACTAAAAGCATGGAAAAAATATCGCGTTCTTCTTATGCGTATAGACACATCGAAAGCGCCCGATATTGAGTGGCCAGTGTCACCTGATGCTGTTTTAATAGAAGCATAAAATACAAACCGGGCTTAATTGCCCGGTCTATTCATTCGCATTATTGGCTGGTGGCTTAAGGCTGGAGCCAATCATCAGCACTTTCCCACGTATCCTGCAAAATCTCTTCAATCGTTTTTTTGTCCTCATTACCCCCGCCAAGAACCGTTAACCCATCAGCCCCCGCAAACCTCACCTTTACGTCAATATCGCTAAATTTACGGGTAAGGCGATTCGTTAATTCTTCAGTAAGTGCGTTGGTGTAGCCAACCGGAAAACTCTTGGCGTTCAGCTTATCTATCGTGACTTCGACACGCAGCATAAATCCCCCTCAATTAAATATCGATAACCAGCCACTGATCAGCCTCATCAAACATTTCCTCAACCATCCGATTGAGAATAGCCTTATCACCTTTGCTGGCGTCGGTATTGATGCCGTTCGCTTGCATTGGCTTAACCTTGACCTCAGCTTTAGGGAAGACGCGGTGCACTCGCTTGGTTAGTTCAGCCAGGATCAGTTCATTGGCACCTGGTATCTCTTTCACGTTTCGCTTATCGTAAACCAGTTCAATTTTCATAAATCCCTCTCAACTGTGATAGCGGGTTTTGGTGTTAACATCTTCAATACCAGACTCGATGTAGTCCACTCGCTTCTGTAGTTCTCTAATCAGTTTTTTAGCGGCTTCTAAACGAATCATTACTTGTTGGTCTGGGTAATGCTCTGGTTCAATTTGTCTGAAACCAGTGAGAGTATCAGTGAAGGAAGAACGCATTAAGATGAACTCACCAAAGGCACTGTGAGCCGTATCAAAAGAAGTCAGTTCCCTCATCCCTGTAAATTCATCTTTAGGATTTCTTGGCATAATGTTACCCCAGTATTTTTACTGGATATAAATAC
>NZ_JAZGQE010000132.1:0-13811 GCF_048593885.1 Yersinia sp. 1252 StPb PI
GTTTTTAGCCTTTATTTAATTAAACATTTTGAGGGAATGAGACTCCTAGCCTATCAGTGTTCCGCCAGAGTGTGGACCGTTGTTTGCGGTGTTCCCCTTAACAGGACAGAACCAAAATAAACTTCTCTTAAAAAACCACATTCATGGAGAATAGATGATGAAAGAAGAAAAATTTGCCAAAGGCGACATTCCAGACGGTTTGTATAAAATTATTAATGATAGCGGAAAGGTACTAGAAGCTATTAATGGGAACGCTGTTTGGGTAGAATGGAGTGCTCAAAAATCTCAAATATGGGATATTAGATATTTTGGTCCAAACTGGGATGGATCCCAGGGGTATTTAATCTCTCCAAGCAATGATTTAAAAAGCGTTTTGTTCTGGGATAGAGATAATGGTTCGCAGGTTGGTATAAATGTCAATTCTACGAAAAACACTTATACTCGTTTATGGCAAACCACTAGAAGTGGAAATAATGGCGCTTTTACTTTAAAAAATGGACACTCCCCTTGGCCATCTTTACAGGTAAGCGGAAATGGCGTAATAGTTGGAAACGGTTCAGGTAGCTCATTTCTCTTTGATTCAAATCTTAAACCGCCAGAAAAAAGCGGATGGTCATATATAGTTACCTCTGATCCTCAGTATCCCTGGACGGACAAGACCGATAATGGTGAATTGGAAAGTGAAAATATTAAAAGAGCGCGTTCAGAATTGTTAATTCTGACACAATATTTAGATATTAACGATTATAATAGCAATATTTCTACAGATAGTTTTGTTACTATTAATGGTGATATCACTGCCTATGGCCATGATTATCAATGGGAAAAAATGTATGATTTTCTTATGCCTATTTTAAATAGACCATTTTATTTTGGGTTAGGTAATCATGATATTCAAAACAATCAGGGAGATTGCTTTTTAGATTCATGTTTTAGAAATTCGTTAAAGTATATGAGAATGCAGGTAGCTAGGAATAAGATTACTCGACATGACGTGGCGGCGGTGGCTAGCCAAAACTACGCATTAGAATTGCCAGGTAATCTTTTTGTACTTCAGCTAAACAACGACCCAACTATGCATTATATAAGCGAAGGTTTTTTGGAAGGATCTGCTGCAGGAGTTACACCAAATATTAACTGGATTGAAAATCAGTTGAAATATGCAAGACTCCAAGGGTATAATATTATTGTAAATGTCCACAAACCCAATAATTGGGTTAGAGGGCCTAGTGAACACTTGAAAGATATATTCAAAAAATATGGCGTTAGGGTTATTTTTGCAGGCCACTATCATAAGGTAATTGGCGAATTTGATGCAAAACTATACTTTGGTGATATTCCAGTATATCTTTCTGGGAGTGCATCGCAACAAACGTATATAATTACTGAGTATAATGAAAAAAACATGAATATATTTTCAGTTAGAAATAATGACTGGAAAAGAAAAGTAAAAATCGCATCCATATTACTTAATCCAATGGCTCTGTCGCATTAGCATAGGCAAGTTAGCAAAATCTGTGCTGCCGGTTTGTTAGGCAGCCAACAAATAAAATGGTTCCTCCGGTGATAAACGCTCTCCGGAGGGAGGTTGTGTCGCATTAAGGGGCAGTCCGGTAACATAGGGGTTTGAGGGCCATTGATGTAAAAAACCACGCTAAGAGCTTTCAGATTGCGGATATTTCCCGATATACCCACTTCTTATGATCCACATTACACATTGACCCAATTCCATTGGTGATTGGCTGGCAGGCTACTCACCCTGCCATGACAGCGCTCCTTATACTGGCATAGTCACAGGTTGCTGGCTCATCTGGATGAATAAAATCACCCGATTGAACTCTATCAGGCCTCATAACTCACTTTGTTTTCTGCTCGTTAGGACGCTTTCTCAGACAGTAAGGAAGTCAGAGTCTGACACTCACTATAAGCTGATTTCAGTATCTTCAGGAGCTTCACAATAATGTTAAATATGCATCGGCAAGTCCTGATACTTGCGGGTTCTCAGGCCCTCTTTCAGTCAATATCGGTTCTGATAATGACCATCGGTGGGTTGGCCGGCGCGCTATTAACGCCCAATCCCTCGTTGATCACCGTTCCGCTCTCAATGGCGAGTCTCGGAACGGTGTTAGTCATGTTTCCTGCTTCTTTATGGATGAGCCGGATAGGTAGAAAAACAGGCTTCATCACCGGCGCTCTGTGTGGAATGGTTGCGGCAGTCATTTCCATGGTCGCAATGTTCCATCATTCATTCATGCTGCTGTGTCTCGGGATGTTCTTTCTGGGGATCTTTCAGGCTTTTGCGCAGTTTTATCGCTTTGCGGCGGGAGAAGTGGCACTCCCGGCATTTCGTACTAAAGCTATTTCGCTGGTACTGGCCGGCGGCGTCGTAGCAGCCCTGTTAGGCCCGTTTCTGGCCAGTCTCGGCAGTGTATTGTTCAGTGTGCCGTATGTAGGCTCATTCCTCTTTATGGGCATAATGGCCTCGCTGGGCCTGTTGTTATTGGCACGTTTGCAGATACCGGCCCAGCCCGGTGAACCTTCCGGGCAAGTGCCGGCAAGGCCGTGGAAAAAAGTGGTTTCTCAGCCTGCGTATCTTGTCGCCCTTTTTTCCGGCGCATCCGGATTTGGAATAATGGTTCTGGGCCTGACGGCAACGCCCATCGCAATGAAGCATTACGGTTTTGACTTGTCACAAATCGCCGTCGTGATCCAACTCCACATACTGGGCCGTTTCGTACCGTCGTTTTTCACGGGAAAACTGATCGACCGGTTCGGTGTCATTAAAATTAAGCTGACGGGCGTTCTTCTCATGCTTGCCTACATTGCTCTTGCTGTTTCGGGTGTCACGTGGGGGATATTTGCCATTGCATTAGTCCTGATGGGGATAGGGTGGAATTTTCTCTACATCGGCGGAACCAGCCTGCTGGCAACGACTTACACCACGGGTGAGAGGGGGATTGCACAGGCGGCAAATGACATGAGCGTCTTTCTCTTTAGCCTTCTTTGTTCTCTGGGGGCTGGCCCGCTGCTCAATGCTTATGGTTGGAAAACCATGCATCTTCTTTTGCTGCCTTGGGTGCTCTGCCTTGCGGTGCCACTGCTTTGGCTGGCTTTACGTAAAAAACGTCGTGAGATATCAGAGGATGAGGTCACTTTACCGTTGCCGTAGGGCGAAATACCTGAACTCATGAGGAAATACACAGGCAAAAAAGATTTTATTATTGACCCGATCGCATCGAACTTTGACTTTACGCCCCATCACGGGAGTGATTGTTTAGCTGCTATTTTTTAGGTGACTCTGTGACCCTTTCGACAAATAAAACCCAAGGACTGAACATGAAAAATGCACTGATCGTTATCGATATCCAGAATGATTATTTCCCAGGCGGATCCTTTCCACTTGAAGCGCCTGAAATAGCCTGTAAAGGCGCAGTTAACGCGATTGAAAAAGCGCGTGAGGAAGGCTGGTTGATCGTCGGTATTCAGCATATCGCAACAGCCGATGCACCATTCTTCAAGCCTGACAGTGAGGGTGCGAAAATTCATCAGGATGTTGTCGCTGCGCTGGGCGATGCGCCGGTTCTCATTAAGAAAGAGGCCGACAGCTTCTTCGAAACCCCTCTTGAGCAACTGCTGCGTGACAACGGCATTACTGATATTTATCTTACCGGCATGATGACGCAGCACTGTGTCACGCATACGGCGCTTTCCCCGCAGGGGCTGGGGATGAAGATGCACATTATTGCTGAAGGGTGCGCTGCTCCAACCAAAGCGCTGAGCGACCTTGCCCTGTTTGGACTGAGTGCGCGCTGCAGCGTAAAATAACCCTCTGGTTTGTAAAAGTTGCAGGTCTATATATGGGCTGTGTTGTTACCCGATAACACAGCCCTCTCTTTGATAACTTCCCTGGCTTTATCGTGGCCACTACGGTGTACGATCGTTTACTCACATAAACATCTGCTTAATTTATTGAGGAAAAAATGCTCATCGCCTTATACAGCCTGCTGCCTATTTTCCTGGCCTTTGCAGGCGGACTTAACCTGAAAAAAGTCGTTAAAAATAGTCACCCTTCCTTCTTTGATAAAATCTCAATGCTGTCTCTGTATTTGCTTCTGTTGTTTATGGGGGCCACGGTTGGCGGGATCCCTGATATTAAGGAGCAACTCGCCGTCGCGGGCTTTAATGCTCTGATCATTGCGTCAGGTACATCGGTGGTCACCTTTATGACCCTGGTCGCTGTGGACAAGCTGAGTGGAGAAAAACGGCCTCCCCGTACTGCTTCACACCTGCAGAACAGTCGTTCAGATCTGCTGTCAATTTTTCTTCCCACGCTCACTCAGATAATCACGGCGGCGGCCGGCTTTGTACTAGGGTTCAACGGGTTGATGCTCGACTTGGACGCAGACCGCATTATCTCTTTGCTTCTGTATCTGTTGATATTTTCCGTTGCGGTAAAATTATCGTATTCGAATATCAGTATAAAACGCGTGCTGTTAAACAAAGCCAACCTGTGGCTGACGTTGGTCACGATATTGTCATCCTTTATGGGGGCCGCGCTGGCATCATTGTTTATCAACGTGCCGCTCCATGAGGTTCTGGCGATCGGATCCGGGTTTGGCTGGTATACCCTTTCTGGAACGCTGTTCACCAAAATGGGCAATCCTCTGTTAGGAACAGTGGCTTTCTTGAGCGATCTGTTTCGCGGGATATCTGCGCTGATGCTCATTCCGCTGATTTCGCGGTTCGGTTACAGCAACGCCGCCATCGCTATATCCGGTTCGACGGCTCTTGATGTGACGTTGCCAGTTATTGAAAAATACTGTGGTGCGGCTTATGTCCCTCTTGCTGTTCTGATGGGAGGGATCACGACGCTGGTTGTTCCCTTTTTGATCCCTTTTTTCTATTACCTTTGAACAACCCATTTAACAGAGGAAATAATGCCAGTACAAAACTGAGCCACAGCGATTGACCTGATTCCATCGACTAATGACCTGTGAGCATGTCACGGCCTCTCCCTTCCTCCTCTTATAGTAAAGCCACTCACAGCCACCCAGCCTGATTACGCCTAACGCAGTGGCTGAGCCTCAAAATCTAATGAATCACTGGAGCAATCAATGAAATTAACGCAAATCCGCAATGCCACTCTCGTGCTGCAATATGCCGGTAAAAAATTCCTTATCGACCCAATGCTGGCAGAAAAGGAAGCCTGGGATGGTTTTGCCGGGAATGCTCGCCCGCACCTGCGTAATCCCATGGTTGCCTTGCCTGTGCCTGTAGAAGATTTACTGGCTGTTGATGCCGTTATCCTGACCCACACTCATACCGATCACTGGGACGAAACAGCGCAGCAGACTGTTCCCAAAGACATGCTTATTTATACGCAGGATGAGAGCGACGCGGCGCTAATCCGTTCTCAGGGCTTTCTTAACGTCCGCGCTCTGAAAGATGAAAATCATTTTGTTGACGGACTGACGATTTATAAAACTGACGGCCAGCACGGCAGTAACGAACTGTACGCCGATGCCCAATGGGGTGATTTACTGGGTGACGCATGCGGGCTGGTCTTCACGCATCATGATGAAAAAACGCTTTATATCGCCGGTGACACCGTCTGGGTTAAGCCTTATGTAAAAAGCCTGCAGCGCTTCAAGCCGGAGATTGTGGTACTCAATACCGGCTATGCGGTCAACGACCTGTACGGTCCGATCATCATGGGCAAAGAGGACACGTTGCGTACGCTTAAAATGTTGCCGACTGCGACCATCGTGGCCTCTCACATGGAATCAATCAACCATTGCCTTCTCACCCGTGCAGAGTTACGCGAGTTCTCCCTTGAACACGGCATTGAAGATAAAGTCCTTATTCCTGCAGACGGTGAGACAATGGCTTTCTGATAAACTACTTAGGCTGATTCAGGGGAAGAGTGCCATTCCAAAAGGTCACCTGTTATCCTCTGGTCAGTCAAAATCAGCAATTTTTCCGCCGGTTATCCGGTGGTTATCCTTTACGGTAAGGTTAACATTATGTCTGCACTGACTGTCGCCGTGATTGCCACTGCCGGATTCAGCCCGTTTCACTTTTCAGTACCCTGTATTATTTTCGGACAGTCTATGCCGCAGCCGGATTTATTCAGCGTGGAAATCTGTACTGAAGAACGGGGCGTCGTCCTGTCAGATATGGGGCTGTCAATCAACGTGGAACATGGCCTTGAGCTACTTGACGTCGCAGACATTATTATCGTGCCTTACTGGAATCATCCGGAAGAGCGACCTTCTCAGGCGTTACTTGATAAGCTGATAAGCGCATGGCAGCGCGGCGCAGAAGTGGTTGGGCTTTGTCTCGGTGCATACGTGCTGGCCTATTCCGGTTTGCTGGATCAGCACCGGGCCGCAACACACTGGGAGTTCGAACAGGACTTCGTTGAACGATTTCCCGCGGTTCGTCTGGACAGCAACTCGCTGTATACCAGCGATGAACGCCTTATTACCTCTGCCGGCACCGCCGCCGGCATTGACTGCTGCCTGAATATTATCCGGGATCATTACGGTTCGGCGGTTGCTAACCGGGTTGCAAGAAGAATGGTTGTTCCCCCTTATCGGGAGGGTGGTCAGGCCCAGTTTATTGAACGTCCGGTCCCGGTATCAACGCGGGATAACAGAATGAACGAACTGATTGAATATCTGCGGCGCAACCTTGATAAGCCGCACGATCTCGACTCGCTGGCAGGGTTTGTCAGCATGAGTAGGCGGACACTTACCCGTCATTTTTTTAAGGCAACCGGGACAACGCTGGGTGACTGGCTAAACGCTGAGCGTCTTCAGAGAAGCCAGGAACTGCTGGAAACTACGGACAGCAGTATTGAAAGCGTGTCTGACATGGCCGGGTTTCAGTCGCCGATCTCTTTCCGCCAGAGTTTTAAGGCGAAATTCAGCGTCAGTCCAAGCGAATGGCGCCGGGCATTCCGCGGTCCTGTGCCTGTTGATCACGAAAAGGCCTGAGCGGAAGCTAAGAAATCAGGATAGTTTTAAAAACTGGCAACCTGATACCGGAATAAAATTTTGTTACTGAAATGAATGAACTGGCTCATTCTTTAATGTCGATTTCAAAAGGATTCAGTGCTACTTTTTTCAAACGATAATAGGTTGCCCGCGAAATCCCCGTTTTGTTCATCACGGCTTCAGCCGTCATTTTTTGATGTATAAATTGCAGGGCAATCACAGATTTACTATGGGGTTTTCGCCCGAATTTAACGCCAGCAGCCATAGCTATCACTCGGCCATCATTGGTACGCTCAAGAATGCGTTCCCGTTCTGCCTCAGCCACGGCGGCCAGAATCTGTATCACCATTTTTCCTATAGTTCCTTCGGTACTGAGGCCGTTTTCCAGAAAACGTATGGCGATCCCCTTTTTATAGCAGGCATCCACAATGTGGATCATATCAGCGGTATTACGGCCCATACGGTCCATTTTGGTACAAAGGATGACGTCATCCTTTTCTGCCCGTGCCAGCAGCCGCTGCAACCCTTCGCGCGCGTCTGTGGCTCCCGACATCATGTCAGTAAAAATGCGATCGTCCCTGACCCCGGCAGATTTCAGCTCAGAAATTTGCANCGTCAGTTTCTGATGGCTGGTTGATACTCTCGCATATCCCAGTAATGCCATATTGGTCTCACAAATCGATATTGATACTGCGTAGTATCATAAAGCATAAAATACGATTTTTGATACTCATGTTTATACCCATTTAGATAGGTCTCAAAACTTATAATATCTGAGACTATCTAAAATAGGGCAGAAGACTATTTACGTAAGGATGCGCGATGAGTGATGATTTTCTGACCTGTGAGCAGACAGAAAACTATGGTCGCTATGTGGCCGAGCCAAATGAGGTTCAGTTAGCCCGGTATTTTCATCTGGATGAACGTGACCTCGCTTTTATCAACCTGCGACGTGGAGAGCATAATCGGCTGGGGATTGCTTTACAGCTGACGACCGCGCGCTTCCTGGGAACATTTCTTTCCAATCATCTTCAAATCCCCTCTATTATCCGTTTTTACATTGCTACGCAGCTGAACATCAGCCGACTGGAAATTCTTTCCCGTTATGCTGAGAGAGAAAATACCCGCTGGGAGCATCAGGGACTTATCAAGCTCCATTATGGTTATCATGATTTTGGTGATTTCCCCTGGACGTTCAGGCTTAAGCGTCTGCTCTACACCCGTGCCTGGCTCAGCAATGAGCGCCCTGGCCTGCTGTTTGATTTTGCCACCGCATGGTTGCTGCAAAATAAGATCCTGCTACCCGCCGCCTCAACGCTGACAAGGCTAATTGGCGAAATACGTGAACGGGCAAGTCGTCGATTGTGGCGGATGCTGGCTTTGTTGCCTGACAGCTGGCAGAAAGCACAACTGGACGGTTTACTTGAAATACCTGAGGGGCAGCGTATATCCGTGCTGGAGGAGATGCGAAAAGGTCCAGTCACTATCAGTGGACCGGTCTTTACAGATGCTCTTGAGCGATATACCCGACTGCGTAGCATGGAGTTTTCCCGGCTGAATTTCTCTGGTCTGCCGGCCATCCAGCTGCGCAATTTAGCCCGTTACGCCGGAATGGCTTCGGTAAAATACATAGCTAGAATGCCTGAAGAACGACGACTGGCCGTGCTTACTGCATTTGTGAAAGCGCAGGAAATTTCGGCGCTTGACGACGCCGTGGATGTGCTGGATATGCTGATACTGAATATCACGCGCTCAGCGAAAAGTATCGGCCAGAAAAAGCGGCTCAGGACCCTGAAGGATCTTGATCGTGCAGCACTATTACTGGCGCGGGCATGTACGCTATTACTTGATGAGAGCACCGATGAGGCAGCTCTACGGCAGGCTATTTTTCGCCGCATACCGAAGGACAAATTGGTTCAATCTGTCGGCAAGGTAAATGAGTTGGCACGCCCGCAGGATACTCATTTTCAGGATGAAATGGTGGAACAATATGGGCGGGTGAAGCGCTTTTTCTCCGCTATGTTGCGTGACTTACACTTTCAGGCTGCCCCGGCCGGGGAGCAAACGTTGTCAGCAATCAATTATATGACCGAACTGAGTGGCTCAAAAAAGCGAATTCTCGACGATGCACCAGAGCACATCATTTCCGGCCCATGGAAACGTCTGGTATACGACAGGGATGGCAGGATTCTACGCGCGGGTTACTCTTTGTGCCTTCTCGAGCGTCTTCAGGACTCTTTGCGCCGTCGTGATCTCTGGCTGGAGAACAGTGATCGATGGGGCGACCCACGTCAGAAATTGCTTCAGGGAGCTGAATGGCAGGCACAACGGATCCCGGTATGTCGGACATTGGGTCATTCATCAGACGGAACTAAAGCAGCAGAGCAACTGGCTACGCGACTTGATGACACATGGAAATCAGTGGCTTCACGTTTTGCCTGTAACAGTGCGGTCAGCATAAGCAATGAAGGTAAGCATCCCTCACTGACGATCAGCAGTCTGGATAAACTGGATGAGCCGCCGGCACTGATACAATTGAACCGTCGGGTAAGAGAACTAATCCCACCCGTTGATCTGACCGAACTGTTGCTTGAAATAGATGCCCGAACCGGTTTTTCCCGCGAATTCAGCCATGTCAGTGAATCAGGTGCCCGGGCGCAGGATCTCGACATCAGTCTGTGTGCAACACTGCTGGCTGAAGCCTGCAATATCGGGCATGAACCTCTGATAAAGCATAATATTCCCGCGCTTACTCGCCATCGTCTGAGCTGGGTTAAGCAAAATTATCTCAGGGCAGAAACGCTGGTCAGGGCTAATGCACGGCTGGTTGACTTTCAGTCCACGCTGCCGCTCGCGGGGTACTGGGGAGGTGGTGAAGTTGCCTCCGCAGATGGTATGCGTTTTGTCACACCGGTGAAAACGGTTAATTCCGGGCCAAACCGTAAATACTTTGGTTCAGGACGCGGTATCACCTGGTACAACTTCGTCTCCGATCAGTACTCCGGTTTCCATGGCATTGTCGTTCCCGGTACGCTTCGTGATTCCATCTTTGTACTGGAAGGGCTTCTGGAGCAGCAGACCGGGCTGAATCCGGTAGAGATTATGACGGACACGGCAGGATCCAGCGATATCATTTTTGGCCTGTTCTGGTTGCTGGGCTACCAGTTCTCGCCTCGTCTGGCCGATGCAGGCGGGACGATATTCTGGCGGGCAGATAAAACGGCACATTATGGTTCCCTGGATGAGCTGGCCCGGGGATGTGTTGATCTGTCGAAAATAGAATCCCAATGGGATGAAATGATGCGAATGGCGGGCTCACTAAAGCTTGAGGCCATCCATGCATCAGAGCTTATACGCTCACTGTTGAGAAGTAGCCGACCATCTGGTCTGGCTCAGGCGATTATGGAGGTGGGCCGGGTCAACAAGACTTTGTATCTTCTCAACTATATCGATGATGAGGATTACCGGCGCCGGATACTCACTCAGCTCAACCGGGGAGAAGGACGTCATGCCGTGGCTCGAGCCATTTGTTACGGACAACGAGGCGAGATCAGAAAACGCTACCGTGAAGGTCAGGAAGATCAACTAGGTGCTCTGGGCCTGGTGACCAATGCGGTTGTGCTGTGGAACACACTTTACATGCAGGAGGCGTTGTCACATCTTCGCAAATCGGGGGAGACTCCTGAGGAGGAGCATCTAGCAAGATTATCGCCGCTGATACATGGCCATATAAATATGCTGGGACATTATACGTTTTCGTTACCGGAAGATATTCTGAAGGGCGAACTAAGACCATTAAATTTCAACACAAACAAAGAATTAAACTCTTAGCGTGGTTTTTTACAGCATTGGACCTCAAACCCCAAAGATAGCGACGTTACTCATCGAGTTACGCGTTGAAAACAATACCAAATATGTCATAGGTAAATCGAAAGTCAGGACTGATATCGAAAATGAATGGAACTGGAGCTTTGATATGGAAAAGCCCGATCCAAAAGGCAACGACTATATCCTGCGAGTTCCTTATGAAACCGAACAAGAGCTGGATGAACTGGTTGATGAACTAAACCGTGATGCAGCCTATGCCGCTGAGATGCGATATTGTTATGTCGAGTTGGATGTGGTGCATCAGGAAACGGGGAAAATATGGAATTAACCACAGTATTCTTCACGCTATGGCGCTAAAATCCGTGTTATCAATGACTATGCTACTATTGGCCAATGAAAACGACACCCACACCGCACGATGCGCTTTTTAAACAATTTTTGACGCACCCAGAAACCGCTCGCGACTTTCTGGAAGTACACCTACCGCCAGCATTACGCCAGGCGTGCGACTTAAGCACCCTGCGACTGGAGTCCGGTTCATTTATCGAAGAAGATCTGCGTGCCTACTACTCCGACGTACTGTATTCCCTTAAAGCGGGGCAGGGTGACGGTTACATATACGCACTAATAGAACACCAAAGTTCCCCGGACAAGCATATGGGCTTTCGTATGATGCGATATGCTATCGCCGCCATGCAGCGGCACCTCGATGCCGGTAACGATAAACTACCCTTGGTTATTCCGATTTTATTCTATCATGGCCAGGTGACACCTTATCCTTACCCAATGAGCTGGCTGCAAGAATTCAGTGAACCGGAACTGGCGGAACAACTCTACAGTAATGATTTTCCGTTGGTTGACGTGACTGTCATTTCTGATGATGAAATCATGACACACCGGCGTATGGCCATCCTGGAATTGCTGCAAAAGCACGTTCGTCAGCGTGACCTTGCCGAGCTAATGGAACAACTGGTCACGTTGCTGCTTGCCGGTTACACTAATAATGAGCAGCTGACATCGCTGATGAATTACATGTTGCAGGTTGGCGACACGGCGGCGCCGGAAAACTTTATTCGGGAGCTGGCGCGCCGCTCACCACAGCACGAGGAGGTATTGATGACGATTGCACAAAAACTCGAACAAAAAGGGATCGAAAAAGGTCGCCAGGAAGGGCTACAAGAAGGACGTCAAGAAGGGCGTTTGGAAGGCGAACGGGATGCTGCACTGAAAATTGCCCGCTCCATGCTGGCCAGCGGCCTCGATCGCGACTCCGTTATGAAAATGACAGGTCTGACCGCTGACGATCTGGCACAAATCCGCCATTAATTATCCCAAATGACGGGCAGGGAAGACGTTGTTAGATAACATTGAACCGGACTCACCGGAAAATACCACTTTAGCGTTAAGCCACCTCGCCTTTTGTGCGTTGGTGGCGCTTGCCATAGCCCGTCAGGATGGCATGGCGAGAACGCCCTACGCAGATAATCTGTTTCTTATCCGCTGGCTGGCTACTGCACAAAAGCAAAAGCGGTTTCCAAAAAGTGTCGCTATCGACATTACCTGGTTACTCGAACGAGGCCGTAAATATGCCGCAGCAGGTAAACTACGCCACCATTTGGAATATTTGTGGCGCTCCTGTAGTGGCAATATGGCCGCCCAATCAGACCTGTTCCGACTCACCTACGCCACTGAGACACTGAAAGATCAAGGCTGGGACAATTATGTGATGGACAGTCGAGAATGGAAATCAGGAACTGTACCCACACCGTCTCAGGATAATGGCTTTTACGTCGAAAAATCCACGCTTAATGCCGCCTTTACCGCCGATGGTCGTCACCTGCACCCCGTCCCGTTTCGTATTATTGGTGACACAATGACATTTATTCAGGTTATGGCGGCGTATTCACTTCACGCACGGGTTATCAACAGTGCATTGGAGCACCATACCGTCGTATTGGAGCCGGTAGCGCATTCATCCTTACCCAGTCTGTAAAGAGGGAAAACCAATGAAAATGGTAGACTTTCGCCGTATGGCGGCAAAAATGGATCAACATTTGCAACAGCTGGACGTTCGTGGGATCAAAGAGCCACACCTGGTTATCAACCACATGATGGGCTATACCCCCGAACTTCAACAAATTTGGACCGGAACCACCGATAAAGAACTGATCGCATTAACGCAGGAATATCCGGGGTTTTACCGTTATGCACTCATAATGGAAACTGCATTTGAACAGGAGAGCCAAAAAGCTTCTTGGTCTTATGACGGTATGACTGAGTTATCTGACACGAATAAGAAAGTCATGGAGAAAATACTGACTACGGCCGCCACGCTGGAACGGGGCTATCTCTCTTATCAGGAAAACGACCTTGCGGTATTTGATGGGCAGGTAGCTCAACTGGATCTATCATTCAATTCATGGCGAGAAAGTGTGGAAAACTTCACTAAGATGCTAAATACCGATGAAAATATTACCCCCATGCAAAGAGACTATATTCATGCCGGGCTGACACGGATTATTGATCGTCTGATGGATTTTCAGGTAAGTATAGTGAGAGGCCGCTGATAGCGTTGGGAGCAGTGTAACTATCACGTAGAACACAGCATAGTCGTTACACTACTCTCCGAAATCAATATTTACCGTTAACGTAGACCTGCCAAATATCCAAAACCATAGCTTCAAGCTCAGAATAGAATTTAGCTCTAACAAACCCTGCAATGACACCAACTAGAAGCAATAAAATTATTGGATTTACAAAGCCTTTTACTAATTGCTCAGGTACTTCCATGCTATTAAATTGCATAATAAACCCAAGAATAATGTAAGTCCCAATAAGAAAAAAAGCTCCGTACATACCAATCTTTGCAATGAGATCTGAAAGCCAAAAAGACCAGTATTTTTTGGGTGAATTATTCTTTAACTCTTTCACAATCAGGGTATCAATTTTATTAGTAATAGAATGGAACTTTGTAAAAGGGAACAT
>NZ_JAZGQE010000133.1:0-13751 GCF_048593885.1 Yersinia sp. 1252 StPb PI
CTGGAGCTTATCTATTTGAATATCTCGATATTTTATTGTAATCAAATCTGCGTAAATTTTTAGGTTGTCAGCCTCTTCGTTATCGGCGATAAGTTATACAAGCAATATCGATATCTGGCTGACATGTGTAAAGATTTCGCCACGGGCAACCAATTGATTTACACTAAGTTAACTAATTATTTTGTTACCAATGGGATTTAATCCGTGAAAAAACATTCTTTAAAAGCCAAGCAAATAAAAACACTGGCTGCCTTAGCCGTCGCTACGGCCGTTTGCATGCCGACGGCAATGGCAGGAACCTGGTCTTTGGGGGCTTCTGCGTTAGTCAGCCCAGACCCTTACCGGGGTAAGAACGACCGTGTCTATCCGGTACCTATCATTTCTTATGAAAGCGATAATTTCTACTTCCGTACCTTAGCTGCGGGTTATTACTTGTGGAAAGATGACAATAATCGCTTATCAATCGATGCTTATTACTTACCGCTGCACTTTACGCCAGGTGACAGTGATGATCAGCAGATGAAGCAGTTGGATAAACGCCGCAGTACCATGATGGCTGGGATGTCATATTCTCATATTGAGGATTGGGGGACGTTGCGCGCTATGTTCTCTGGCGATGTGCTGGATAATAGCGGTGGTTTTATCGGCGATTTGGCTTACCTGTACCGCTTTAACGTCGATAGCTGGACGCTGACGCCGGGGGTTGGTTTTAACTGGAACAGTGGTGATCAAAACAGTTATTACTATGGCGTGAGCGGTGCTGAATCTGCCCGTAGTGGTTTGGCGCAATACAACCCAAGTGATAGCTGGTCGCCATATCTTGAGTTGTCGGTGAACTACAACATCAATCCGAATTGGAATGCGTTCTTTACCGGCCGTTATGTGCGCCTGGCCAGTGAAGTGAAAAATAGCCCAATGGTTGATGCATCATACAGCGGCGTGTTGTGGACTGGCGTGACCTATACTTTCCGCTAATTAATGACGCGGTAATGTTGAGCCATAAAAAATGGGGCATCGCGCCCCATTTTTGTGCCTAACGACATCTGGAACGTTAGCTATTTTTACGGCTACGGATGGTCATGGCAAGACGCGCCGGGGCGTCAAGTGTTGCCACCAACGGCTTATTCACTCGCGCTGTTTCCACGCAAACCATGGTTTTATAACCCTCATTTGGCATATCAACCATGCTACCAGACAACTCTGCACCTGGATTCCATGCCACTACATCACTTTGGTGATGATGATGTACTTCAATGGTGCGTTTGAGCGCCGCATCTTTGATCAAGCTATAGGCTTCGGGTTGTGTGTAGATACGGTCAGTCTGGCCGTTAAACACTAAATCGCCTTGTTGTGTGGCATCGGCAATTTTTAGCACTTTATCGAAGTATTTCTCACCCAGACCACTGACTTTAATCTGGTCGATGTCGCCAATCTGGAAGTAAGTATGTAGCGCGGCTACTGCCTGGTAATCACCGTGTGATTCCAGCTCCATTTCGCACTCATCACCCAGCTTGAAGCGGGCAATCAATGTGAAGGCATGCGGCCAGTATTTACGGGATTCATCACTGTCTTCCAGTGTGAAGGTCAGGATAACCCCATTCTCGTTTTCATCATGGGCACTGAGAGTCCATGGCAGTAGACGGGCAAAACCATGAGAAGGTTGTGCTGATGGACCAAACCAAGGCCAACAAATTGGCACGCCACCACGAATAGCGACGCCATCTTTAAACGGCGTGTTATTGCTCAGCCAAATGATAGGTTGCTCACCGCTAGGTTGATAGGCCAGCAAATGAGCGCCTTGTAGGCTTACTGCGGCACGCACCTTCGGATGAGAAACCACCACTACCGGCAATTCATCCAGTTGGCGTTGGCTGATGTAAGGCGAAATTTGTTCAACAACAGGTAGGGTGAATACTTTCTCGTTCATTCGTTTGGCCTTATGGGAAAGGGAGCAGGGATCCTTTGAACTTCAGACTCTCGATAATATCACAGGCTGTAAATCTTGTAGCAAATGGACGACACCGTAGTGGTGAATCATTGATATTGCGCAATTTATTATAGCTACAAATAAAAAAGCCACCCGAAGGTGGCTTTTGGCAGAAATCTACATCAATCCATTATTACTTGGAGATGTGAGAGATCAGGTCCAGAACTTTGTTTGAGTAGCCAGTTTCGTTATCGTACCAAGAAACCAGTTTCACAAAGTTGTCGTTCAGCGCGATACCGGCTTTAGCATCGAATACTGAAGTCAGTTTTTCGCCGTTGAAATCGGTAGAAACAACGTCGTCTTCGGTGTAGCCCAGAACGCCTTTCAGCTCGCCTTCTGAAGCCGCTTTGATAGCAGCACAGATTTCTTTGTAAGAAGCTGGTTTTTCCAGACGTGCAGTCAGGTCAACAACTGAAACGTTAGGAGTAGGAACGCGGAACGCCATACCTGTCAGTTTGCCGTTCAGTGCTGGGATAACTTTACCAACTGCTTTAGCGGCACCAGTAGAAGAAGGGATGATGTTCTGGGATGCGCCACGACCGCCGCGCCAGTCTTTATGAGACGGGCCATCAACAGTTTTCTGCGTTGCAGTAGTTGCATGCACAGTGGTCATCAACGCTTCAACGATACCGAACTTGTCGTTGATAACTTTAGCCAGTGGAGCCAGGCAGTTAGTGGTGCAAGAAGCGTTAGAAACGATTTCCTGACCCGCGTATTCTTTGTGGTTGACGCCCATAACAAACATAGGGGTGTCATCTTTAGAAGGACCAGTCAGAACCACTTTCTTAGCACCAGCAGCGATGTGCTTACGTGCTGTTTCGTCGGTCAGGAACAGGCCAGTTGCTTCAGCAACAACGTCAACGTTAACTTCGTTCCACTTCAGGTTAGCCGGATCTCTCTCTGCGGTAACACGGATGGTTTTACCGTTAACAACCAAGTGGCCGTCTTTTACTTCTACAGTACCGTCGAAACGACCGTGGGTAGAGTCGTATTTCAGCATGTACGCCATGTATTCAGCGTCCAACAGGTCGTTGATTGCAACGATTTCGATGTCAGAACGTTCCTGAGCAGCACGGAAAACAATGCGACCGATACGGCCAAAACCGTTGATACCTACTTTGATAGTCATATATTCCACCAGCTATTTGTTAGTGAATAAAAGGTTGGTTGTAAAATTACAAAAACCTTGCCGAGCGTCAAGCGGAATCGTGTCAATTATTGCTACAAATCAAACCAACGACGTTAGATCGAACATTAATCACGCGTTTCCAGATACGATTAGCCTCATTTTTATATTGGGGCGAATTATTCAGTTTAAAGTGAGAATCGGTAATATTTACGATTTTTATCACATTTATACCCAAAATGATTGGCGTTGCAGGTAGGCAGCTAGCGAACGAATCCCGATGAGCTTACATGAGTAAGTGATTCGGGTGAATGAGTGTAGCTAACAACCCTGCAGCGTCAAGTATAAAGGGTATATGCGGTTGTCACTTTGATGGCATACAGTTTAGGACAATTTTAACTGCTTTGTTGTTAATTTTTTGTTATTATTAGGCATTGTTTTCGTTGACTTTATTCCCTGCCAGAGAACCGCACAAATGGCTAAAGAACTGAACTCTACACCAGATATTGAAAAACTGTCCGATATTCAGCGTCATGTCACCCAACAGCGCGGGACAGAAGCCCCGTTTAGTGGCAAATTGCTGCATAACAAACGCGATGGCATCTATGAGTGCCTGTGTTGTCATCAACCTTTGTTTATCTCAGAGTCGAAATTTGACTCAGGCTGTGGTTGGCCGAGTTTTTACCAACCTATCAAAGATGACTCTATTCGCTATATTGATGATAATTCACATAATATGGTTCGAGTTGAAATTCGTTGTGGTAATTGTGATGCTCACTTAGGCCATGTTTTCCCCGATGGGCCGCAGCCTACGGGCGAGCGCTATTGCGTGAACTCGGCGTCATTGAATTTTGTTGATGACCAGAATGGCGAGCAGATTGCCGGTTGATACTCAACGATTATGCATGTTGAAAAATCGATTCAGCTTATTATTCGTTTTGTTAAGGATACTTTGATGGAGCTTGAAGACCTGATTTCAGTGATGACACCTGAAATTTACCAACGCTTGATGCAAGCGGTTGAGCTGGGTAAATGGCCGGATGGTGTGGCACTGACACCTGAGCAGAAAGAGAATAGTCTGCAAATGGTAATGCTATGGCAAGCCCGTCACAATGAGGATGCTCAGCATATGAGCATTGGCACTGATGGCCAAATTGTGATGAAAACCAAGCAAGAATTGAAACAGCAATTCAGCCAGCCAACATTGGTAAAACTGAAGCCAGAATAGGGCTGTTACCCACAAGATTTATCAAAATCAACGGAGCCGAGTGAGGCTCCGTTGGTGCTATTTTTATTGCCGGTTATTTGCTTGCTGAATCCATTTCAGCCAGCCACTGTGCCAGTGTTTGTAAGCTTGCCCCTGCTTTATGCATCGTATTTAGGGCGTGTTGACTGTCATGCGGTTGTAGGTTGACCCCGCGACAACCGTCACTGATGACCGTTGTTTGATAACCCAGAGCTAATGCATCCAAGACGCTATATTTCACACAATAATCAGTTGCCAGCCCCATAATGAACAAACGGTCTATCCCTTGCTGCCGTAGCCACTCATCCAAAGGGGTTTTGGCTCGCCGACCATTGTCAAAAAAAGCGCTGTAGCTATCGATATCAGGATCTTGGCCTTTACGGAACGTGGCATTAATTGCGTGTTGTTTCAATTGCGGATGTAAGGCGGCCCCTGGCTCATTTTGCACACAATGCACTGGCCACCAAACTTGTGGTAACCCATCCAGCTCACCTACGGTACCCGATTCCGCATTTGAATTGATGGCAAAGCTGCGGTGCCCGGCAGGGTGCCAATCCTGGCTGGCAATAATAGGTATCTTTTTGCTAAGGCAGGCATCAATAGCTTGATTGGCAATGGCAATAACCTGGTCACCCTCAGCAACAGCCAGCGCCCCTCCCGGACAAAAGTCATTTTGTAAATCAATTAAAAGCAGTGCCGCATTCATTGATATTCCACCGGATCAGTTAGTGTCAGTGAGTTCACCACGCAGGTTTTGTTGCATTAACCGGCGAATGTCTTCAGGGGTTAAAGATTGACTCAATAAATAATGTAGTTTTGTCAGTGCGGCCTCGACCGTCATATCAAAGCCACTGATAACACCGGCGTGGGCCAGTGCATTACCGGTTGCATAGCCTTCCATATTGACTCTACCGGAAATACATTGTGTCAAATTCACTACCACAATACCTCGCTCGCTGGCATTTTTTAACTCATCCAGTAACTCGGCTTTTTGTGGTGCGTTTCCCACACCATAAGAACGTAAAATCAGGGCTTTAACGGGCTGCAACAGGAAGTTACGCACCACCGCGCCTGATATCCCAGGATAAATAGTCACCACACCAATCGGTTGAGGGGTGATGTTATGAACAATCAATGGCCCATTATTGGCTGGTGACTCGACCGACGCCATACGCCGAA
This sequence comes from Yersinia sp. 1252 StPb PI, assembly GCF_048593885.1. Taxonomy (NCBI): domain Bacteria; kingdom Pseudomonadati; phylum Pseudomonadota; class Gammaproteobacteria; order Enterobacterales; family Yersiniaceae; genus Yersinia; species Yersinia sp. 1252 StPb PI. Next base: position 5,539 of record NZ_JAZGQE010000133.1, read on the forward strand.
TATGAATACCTGCCTCAAGCAGTACCGACAGATTCGGCGAGGCAAAAGCATCAAAACCATCAGCATGGGCTTTAGTGGTGCGATTGCCACGGAATAATTTGTTGTTAAAGAACAGACTGACTTCATTCACTGGGTGGTTCGCGGCCAGATAGAGGGCGTTAAGCAAGTTGGTTTGCCCATCAGAGCGCAACTCTGCCAACGGGATCTGAGAGCCGGTAACAATCACCGGCTTGGCCAGATTTTCTAACATGAATGACAGGGCCGAGGCTGTAAATGCCATGGTGTCTGTGCCATGTAAAATAACAAAGCCGTCGTATAAGCCGTAGTTTTGCTCAATATCGTTGGCAATATGCTGCCAGTCCTCGGGTGTCATATCTGAGGAGTCAATTAATGGCGCATATTCATGGATAGTGAAATCAGGCATTTCGGGGCGATGGAACTCAGGCATCAGCGCAAGTTGGCGTTGCAGATGGCCGGATACGGGGATGTATCCATGTTCCGAGCGCTGCATACCGATGGTACCGCCAGTATAGGCAACATAAATAGATTTCTTCTGCATGAGCATGAGGGCCTGAAAAGTAGTACTGAATAAGATGGGTGAATTATAGGGAGACTGACGAGGAAAAAAAGCCCGGCGGGTGCCGGGCGGAGTATTTTGATTAATTTTCTAGCGGACATCACCACAGGTTAGGCATAACGCATAGCGATTCTGCGGGTCATTCAATGTACTGAGTAAACTTGGCTGCTCTTGCACGGCTTGCGCCATGGCAGATAGCGGGGCAGGTATCCAAGCCTGAATGGCGGCTGGTAACATAGCTTGTACCGATGCGCTCATTTGGCCGAAAATCAAGTCACTAAGACTCGGCTCATCAACAAACCAATTCAACTGCCAGGTTTTCAGTTGCGCCAGCTCCGCGACCTTCTTCACCGCGTCATCAAAGTCACCTAACTGATCCACCAGACCGTTACTTTTAGCATCAATCCCAAGCCACACATGGCCCTGTGCGATTTGATCCACTTGTTCAGGGGTTTTATGGCGTGAAGTTGCGACCAGGTCAATAAAGGTCTTGTAGCCATTTTCGATATTGATTTGCATCATCTGCGAAAACTCAGGCGGCAAGTTTTTAGTAATCGAAATATCGGCTAATGGCGACGTGGCTACGCCGTCAGTATGAACACCAATACTTTCCAGTGAATTTTGGAAGGTATTAATCACGCCGAAAATACCAATCGAGCCGGTAAGGGTGCTCGGGCTGGCAACGATATAGTTAGCGGGTGTGGAGATCCAATATCCACCCGATGCCGCCATTCCCCCCATCGATACCACCAAGGGTTTATTGGCTGCGCGTAACGCCGCTAATTCTGAACGAATCAACTCAGAGGCGCTGACACTGCCCCCAGGGCTATTTACTCGCAGAATTACGGCTTTAATTTTTGGATCTAAACGCGCCTGGCGAATCTGTGCTGCCAGCGAGTCGCCACCCACGTTGCCCGGAGTTTGCGGACCATCAATGATGGCGCCGTTAGCAAAAATAACCGCTATCTGCTCGCCCTGCTGTGGTGTAGGTACCGGTTGATAGTCATAAATACTGACGTAATTAAAGTCGTTATTCTTTTTATCCCAACCAAAGGTTTTAACCAACTCGGTTTCTACCTCAGGGCGTGACGCTAATGTATCCACCAGTTTATTGTCCAGCGCATATTTTGCCGGAGAACCGCCAGCGGCTTGCAACCCACTGATAACACCCGCGGCACCTGGGAACAGTTGCTCTGGCGTTAACTGCCGGTTGGCAGCAACCGCAGTAAGATAATTTTGCCATAATCCACCAATCCAGCGGCTGTCTGCTTCACGTGCAGCCGGTGACATATCATCACGAATCATCGGTTCAACCGCGGACTTATAGGTGCCAACCCGGAAGATATTCGTGGTGATTTTAAGTTTTTCCAGCAACGATTTGTAATAGAGGTTATTACTGGCGAAACCATGCAGATCGACCGCCCCTTGTGGCGATAGATAGATTTTATTAGCAAAGCTGGCTAAATAGTATTGGGTTTGATTATAGCTATCGCCAATTGCATAAATTGGCTTACCGCTGTCACGGAATTCCCGCAGCGCTTTACCTATATATTGCAATGAAGGTTGGTCGGCACCGGTAAAATCACTTAGTGACAGCACCAAACCGGTAATATTGTTATCGGTTTTTGCCAGACGAATAGTTTCGACAATATCAAACAGCGAGTTTTCCTGTAGGCGATTACTGGATGCCCCTAAGAACTCACGCCCCAATTGACGTAGTTTATTGTTTACTGCGGGCTGATCAACCACCACGCCACTTAAATTTACCAGCAGCGCGCCTTTAACCGGTTCTGCTGGTTTACTTTGGAACTGAAGGTAAATACCCACACCGACTAAAATTAACAGTATTAAGAACAGATTAAGAATAAATTCCCTGACGAAATTAAGCAGACGCCAGGTCCACTTGAAAAAGCCAGCAATAATTCGCCACAAAGTGCGCATGTTATCTCCAACAAAACCGGGCAAGTACGGTTATCCTAATGACCTGACGAACAAATGTCAGCTTTAAATCACTGTTAAGCCTAGCCGAAAGGTCAACACTGGCAACAAAACGACAACTTATGCTACCGTGCTGAAAATGAAAATCGTTATCAGGAGAGAATGATGGATGCGTTAGAACTGTTACTTAACCGCCGTTCGGCGTCCCGTTTGACCACCCCAGCGCCAACGGGTGAGGCATTGGATCATATTATCCATGCGGGCATGCGGGCACCTGACCATGGCACATTGCAGCCATGGCGCTTTATTTTGATTGAAAATGAGGGGCTGGAACGTTTTAGTCAATTGTTACAACAGGCAGTACAACATGATGGGGCTGATGACGCGGTATTGGAAAAAGCGAAACAAGCACCGTTTCGTGCGCCGCTAATTATTACCGTTATTGCCCATGTCACTGAAAACCCCAAAGTGCCCAATTGGGAACAAGTGGTTTCCGCCGGTTGCGCGGTACAAGCAATGCAAATGGCTGCGCTGGCTCAAGGTTTTAATGGTATCTGGCGTACCGGTTCCTGGACCCATCATCCCGTGGTTCGTCAGGGGTTTGCCTGCCGTGAACAAGATGAAATCGTCGGCTTCCTTTATCTCGGCACACCACAACTGAAGTCAGCGACGAAAGTGACTCCACTGGATCACACCACTTTTGTGAGCTATTTCTGATAGTTATATGGTCTATAATCGATAGGTTTCAAGGCGGCAGCGAAGAAGCAAATCGCTTGGGGCCGTCTTGAACATCACAGCTTATGCACTTTTATAGGAACTAAGCTGTGTTTTCGTCTGCTTTGTGACCAACCTATCTGCCCGACAGCGGCCTCTACTTACCAAGCCACGCCATAGGCGCTACCATAGGCAGTCTGGATACTAGTCCTACGAGCATAATTCCTCAATAAACTGCTTATTACTGACCATCACACGGGAGAGTGTTATGACACCGCCAGCGATACGTCTTACCCAATACAGCCACGGAGCGGGCTGCGGTTGCAAAATTTCGCCCAAAGTTTTGGATAAGATATTGCATACCGATCAGCAGAAGCTTCTTGACCCTCGGCTGTTGGTGGGGAATGAAACGCGTGATGATGCAGCAGTTTATGATATTGGCGGCGGTGTTGGCATCATCAGCACGACCGACTTTTTTATGCCGATCGTTGACGATCCCTTTGATTTTGGCCGAATTGCAGCCACCAATGCTATCAGTGATATCTATGCGATGGGCGGTAAACCCATTATGGCGATTGCCATCCTGGGCTGGCCGATAGATAAACTGGCACCTGAAGTTGCCCAACAGGTTATCGAGGGCGGGCGCTATGTTTGCCAGCAGGCCGGTATTTCTCTGGCAGGGGGGCATTCCATTGATGCACCTGAGCCGATTTTCGGTCTGGCGGTCACCGGAATCGTCAGCACTGAGCAGGTTAAGAAAAACAGTGACGCGCAGGCTGGTTGTAAGCTGTTTCTGACCAAGCCGCTGGGTATTGGTATTCTGACGACGGCAGAAAAGAAAAGTAAGTTGCGACCTGAACATCAAGGGGTAGCAACAGAAACCATGTGTCAGTTGAATAAATCAGGGGCGGACTTTGCCAGTATTGCCGGTGTCACTGCCATGACCGATGTTACCGGGTTCGGCCTGTTAGGGCATTTAAGCGAAATTTGTCAAGGTTCTGGTGTTCAGGCCAAATTACATTTCTCGGCTATACCGCGCTTACCGGCGGTTGAAGAGTATATTGCTGCGGGTTGTGTGCCGGGGGGAACTGGGCGTAATTTTGACAGTTATGGCCACCTGATCGGCGAGATGACCGAGTTACAGAAAACGTTATTGTGTGACCCACAGACTTCCGGTGGTTTGTTGTTAGCCGTATTGCCTGAAGCGGAGGCTCAGGTGCAGGCTATTGCGGCTCAGCACGGTATGACGCTCAGTTCTATTGGCGAGTTGAGCACTGTGGATAACCGCCGGGCGTTGATTGAGATTACAGAATGACCTTTTCTTTGATGCATTTTTGCGGTGAATGATGCGACTTTTTATTGCTGAAAAACCCAGTTTGGCGCGGGCGATTGCCGATATTTTGCCAAAGCCGCATCGTCGAGGCGATGGATTTATTGCCTGTGGCAGTGATCAAATGGTGACCTGGTGTGTGGGTCACTTGCTGGAACAGGCCCAACCTGATGCTTATGACAGCCGCTATGCACGTTGGTCGTTAGCTGATTTACCTATTATTCCTGAAAAATGGCAACTACAGCCTCGGCCCTCGGTCAGTAAACAATTGAATGTTATCAAACAACTTTTGCAACAGGCCGACGAAGTGGTGCATGCCGGTGACCCGGACCGCGAAGGGCAACTGTTGGTTGATGAAGTATTGGATTACCTCGATTTGGTGGCAGAGAAGCGGCAAAATGTCCGCCGTTGCCTGATTAACGATCTCAACCCGCAGGCAGTGGAGCGTGCGGTGGAGCGTTTGCGTTATAACCGCGAGTTTATCCCGTTATGTGTTTCGGCATTGGCCCGCGCCAGAGCCGATTGGCTATATGGCATCAATATGACCCGTGCCTATACTATTCTTGGGCGCAATGCAGGTTATGATGGTGTTTTGTCAGTAGGGCGGGTACAAACGCCGGTATTAGGCTTGGTTGTCCGCCGTGACGAAGAAATTGAAGATTTTATTCCCAAAGACTTTTTCGAAGTTAAAGCCCATATTGTCACGCCTGCGGATGAGCGTTTTATTGCCCTATGGCAGCCGAGTGATTCTTGCGAGTCATATCAGGATGAAGAAGGGCGCTTGTTGCATCGGCCACTGGCTGAACATGTGGTTAATCGCATCACGGGTCAGCCTGCATTTGTAACCTCCTATAATGATAAACGGGAATCAGAAACCGCACCGTTACCCTTTTCCCTTTCGACATTGCAGATTGAAGCCGCTAAACGCTTCGGTTTGAGCGCCCAGCAAGTTCTGGATATTTGTCAGCGTTTATATGAAACGCACAAATTGATTACGTATCCGCGTTCAGATTGCCGATACCTACCAGAAGAGCATTTCGCTGGGCGTCATTCGGTATTGAATGCCATCAGCATTCATCAGGCTGACTTATTGCCGTTAGAGGTAATGGACAGTGATCGGCGTAATCGCTGCTGGGATGACAAAAAAGTCGATGCCCACCACGCCATTATCCCAACAGCACGGGCCAGTAAGGTGAATCTAACCACTGATGAAGGCAAAGTTTACCGATTGGTAGCACAGCAGTATCTGATGCAATTTTGCCCAGATGCACAATTTCGTAAATGTGTCATTGAGCTCGATATTGCTGGCGGCAAGTTTGTCGCTAAGGCCCGTTTTCTGGCGGAGGCGGGTTGGCGTACCTTGCTTGGTAGCAAAGAGCGTGATGAAGAAAATGAAGGCTCGCCGTTGCCGGTGGTGGAGAAAGGTGCTGAATTATTGTGTGAACGGGGTGAGGTTGTTGAACGGCAAACTCAGCCGCCACGACCATTTACCGATGCCAGTTTATTATCAGCGATGACCGGAATCGCGCGGTTTGTGCAGGATAAAGAGCTGAAAAAAGTGTTACGCGCAACGGATGGGTTGGGTACTGAGGCAACACGAGCTGGGATTATTGAGCTACTTTTCAAACGTACTTTTTTATTCAAAAAAGGGCGTTATATTCATGCAAGCCCTGCGGGAAGAGCATTGATTCATGCGCTGCCTGATATTGCTGCACGGCCCGATATGACGGCCCATTGGGAATCGACACTGACACAAATCAGTGAGAAAAATTGCCGCTATCAGGACTTCATGCAGCCACTGGTGGCAACATTGCAAGATTTAATCAGTCAGGCAAAACAAAATCGCTCACCTCAGGTATTTCGTGGGTTGCCAGCCGCACCGTCTGGGGCGATAAAGAAACGTAAAAAAGCACCGTCCAAAACCAAGGATAATAAGTCATGAGAATATTGTTATTGCTAGGTTGTATTGGTTTTGCCTCGCTTATTTCTACTGCGGCGATGGCCAATCGTAACAATGTCGATGTTGTTGTTCCTTTGCCACCTGAAATATGGAATAACTCATCAAATCGCAACACGAATAATAATCCGTGCACTCGCTGTTGTGTCTATCAAAATCAGAATTATTCTGAAGGTGCTGTATTGCGCGTTGAAGGTGAGGTCTTGCAGTGTGTGCGTGATAGCAGTGTGATCGGTACCAATCCATTGATTTGGAAGCGGTTGACCAGGTAACAGGCTAACGTTTCTGGGCAATAAACGCATCTAAAAGCGGAACATCGGCGGGTGCCAGGGGGTAACGGTAAGCCTCCTCTGGTGCTAGCCAGACCACTGCGGAGTGACAATGCAATGCTAGCTTGCCGCTGAAACTCTCAACGAGCCAGGCATGTAATCTGATGGTCTGTTTATCTGAATCCCATTGATTGGTGGCGATATATCGGGTCACTGATGCCTCAATATTCAACTCTTCGGTCAGTTCACGTATCAGCGCCTGAGGTTGGTTCTCTCCCGCCTCGACTTTCCCTCCAGGAAACTCCCACAAACCGGCCTGATCACGGCATGAGTCCCGCTGAGCCAGCAGAATCTTACCATTTTGTTCAATAATGGCGGCGACAACATCAATCATTTTTTGTTTATCCAGCTTTGGTCGCGTATTCGCCAGTGGTAGGCCTGTGTTGCCAGGACTACCACTGATGTTATCAGAGTTCGAATTCAGACCATACTGGTGCGTGGTCTGAGGGCTTTTCCATGCCGCGAATCGCATAATCAATTCCTGTCGCAACGCAGCGGGCAGCCAGTGGCTGACTTGCCAACAATAAATCTATACGCAGGCCTCTATTCTCATCAAAACCACGGGAGCGATAATCAAACCACGAAAATTGATTGTTACACTCAGGATTAGCTGCACGGAATGTATCAACCAGCCCCCAGTTTTGTAAACGCTCCAGCCAGGCACGCTCTTCAGGCAGAAATGAACACTTACCTGTGCGCAGCCAACGTTTACGGCTCTCTTCGCCAATACCAATATCCAGGTCAGTTGGACTAATATTTAAATCCCCCATAATCAGTACCTGAGCATCTGCTGAAAGTTGTTGTTCCAGATATTGTTGTAAGTCAGCGTAAAAACGCTCTTTTGCTGGGAATTTTATGGGGTGATCACGGCTTTCCCCTTGGGGGAAATAGCCATTAATAACAGTGAGAGGACCATTTGGCGTTGCAATATCAGCCATTATAATACGACGTTGAGCATCTTCTTCATCAGTAGGGAAGCCACGACGAACAGCCAATGGTTCATTTTTGGTTAACAGCGCCACACCATAATGACCTTTTTGCCCATGATAAAAAACGTGGTAACCATGCTGACTGACATCCTCAAGGGGAAACATATCATCATGTACTTTCGTTTCCTGAAGGCCGATAACCTCTGGTTGATGTTGCTCGATTATCGCCGCTAGTTGATGTGGTCGAGCACGTAGGCCATTGATATTAAAAGAGACAAACTTCATGGTTAGCACCGTTTATTCGATAAAAATGATTTCAGATATTAGCAGATACTGAATAAAAATGTAACGCACGGGTAAAGAATAAAGAAATTAGATAATATCGGTTGATAACGAAAGTGAAATAAAATAATACCAATGAATTTGGCTAGTAAGTCGG
>NZ_JAZGQE010000134.1:0-13690 GCF_048593885.1 Yersinia sp. 1252 StPb PI
GATAGCACCGCGATTAATGGTTTCAACAGCATGGGCGTTGACATCAACCCCAATCACTTTCTTCTTGCGCGACGCGAAAGCAGCAGCAGTTGGCAGACCAATGTACCCAAGACCGATAACAGAAATAGTTTCAAAACTCATAACGTCACCTGATGATTCTTTAAAGCTTCAAGGATGCGTTGACAGGCATGCCCGTCACCGTAAGGATTATGCGCCCGTGTCATTTGATGATAGGCAGTTTCATCAGTGAGCAAGCGGGTCACTGCATCGACAATTTTATTAATATTAGTGCCAACCAACAGAACCGTACCGGAATCGACTGCTTCCGGGCGTTCGGTGGTATCACGCATCACCAACACCGGCTTACCTAATGAAGGCGCTTCTTCCTGAATACCGCCAGAATCGGTCAGGATCAGGTAAGCGTGGTTCATCAGATACACGAATGGCAAGTAATCTTGCGGGTCAATCAGAATGATATTATCAATACCCTTCAAGATGCGATTGACCGGCTCACTGACATTCGGGTTGAGATGCACCGGATAAACCACCTGCACCTCGGGGTGCTTAAGGGCAATTTCAGCTAACGCACTGCAAATCCGCTCAAAACCACCACCAAAGCTCTCACGACGGTGACCCGTGACCAAAATCATCTTCTTACTGATATCAAGGAACGGGTAACGTTGCGCCAGGCTGGAGCGTAACTCCGGGTTATTCATCACCCGATCCCGCACCCAGAACAGCGCATCGATCACCGTATTGCCGGTGACAAAAATGCGGTTCTCCGGCACCATCTCACGGAGCAGGTTTTGGCGGGAATTCTCGGTCGGTGCGAAATGGTACATAGCAAGATGCCCCGTCAGTTGACGGTTGGCCTCTTCCGGCCACGGAGAATAGAGATTCCCTGTGCGCAATCCCGCCTCGACGTGGCCGACAGGAATACGGTGATAAAATGCCGCCAGGCTGGTTGATAGTGTCGTGGTCGTATCGCCATGAACTAAAATAACGTCTGGCTTAAATTCTGCCAGAACAGGCTTTAACCCTTCCAAAATACGGCAGGTTATTTCCGTCAATCCCTGTCCCGGTTTCATGATATTTAAATCATAGTCCGGTTGAATCTCAAATAAGCGTAACACTTGATCCAGCATCTCGCGATGCTGGGCCGTCACGCAGACTCTCGATTCAAAGGCTTCATCCTGAGCCAAGGCATGCACCAGAGGAGCCATCTTAATGGCTTCAGGCCGGGTGCCAAAAACAGTCAACACTTTCACAGTGAATCTCTTTAAGGTCAGTTAGCCGCAGACAACGCCTGCAAGTTGGGCGCACAATGCGCCCATTAACGATTTATACTCTTTTTACCTGGCACTGCTACATGGCCGCTTTACCCGACGGCAACGCCAATGAATTACGCTGGTATACTGGTACGACGAACCAACACCACGCCAGCCCCAACTAGTGCGCCAATCGCACCCCACATAATCAGCAGGAAAATACGGCGCGGACTATCACGGGTAACTGGATCTTCCGGTGTACGTAAGTAGCGATATGTCTGGAACGTCTTATCCAACGTTGGACCGACGTTCAATGTTGCCAGCATGGCACGGTTCTGATCGTAATCAATATCAAAACTTGGTCCGGTAGCCTGTAATGTTTCCAAACGGGCTTCAAGCATCGGTTTACCCAGCATAAACATCTTGGAATCTGGTAACTGCTCTGCCGGAGTATCCGTTTGGTTTCGGTTAATTCCTTGCTGACCTGCGACTTTCAATGCTTGCTTAACTGCCGTCACTTCACGATCAAACACCGCTTGAGCGACCGCTTCTTGCCGTTTAACTTGTGCTTTCATCGATTGAGTACGAGCCGCCCATGCCCCTTGAATCTCATCGTTCAAATGGCTGGCAGCACGCTGACTGGCAAAATCAATATAACCACGAAGTAATTTATTGGAATCACTGGCCGTTTCTGCCGTCAATTTAATGCTGTCATTCAGCATTTTTTTGTCATCGCGTGGGGTGAAAACAATATTGTTTATCAGCTCATCCAGTAATGCGGCATCAGCCTTGGCATCACCTTCCAGACGCTGTTTGTAGTAATCACTTTGCAGCCAGAAATCACGACGGGTATCGTAAGCCGCAAGTTGGGTAATAAACTCACCATAAGCTTCGTCAGAGATACCGGGTTGTTCACTGGCAACTCCGCTATTAATGCGAGTATCCAGATTACGTAAAAACTGCTGCTGAGAATAAAAACCACCCAAATTATTGACTGTTGGCCGGTCAGTAATGGCTGTCGCACTCCATTGTTGTTTCACCAGATAGGAAACACCCAGCGCGATCGCAGCAAAAAGAATTGCCATACCGATAATCCACACCTTACCGCGCCAAAGAGTACGGAACAGGCTGCGGATATCTAATTCGTTATCCACAGTAGGCTCATTATTGGTAGACCCTGTTTTATCAGTCGACATAGATTCTGGTTTCATCACTGCCTAAAAGCCTCAGGTTAAGATTCATGCTTATTTTGCGATGCACGACGCATCCGACGCTTCATCCGTTTGATAAAACGTGCCACACGCCATGCTCGTTTAATGCAGTAGCCATACAACAGAAATGCAAGCAAGAATAATGCCAACATCACCCATTCAGGGACAAATGTCAGCCTTTCGCCAATAACACCAATCGCCGCTAACAACGCTGCCGCCAGTGTAATTAAGACAAATGCCTGCCGTGAGGTAAAACCGGCACGCATAATCAAGTGGTGGATATGTTGACGGTCTGGTGAGAAAGGACTCATTCCTTTACGTAAACGCCGGTACATGATGGCAATCATATCCATCAATGGAATTGCAATAATCCATAATGCAGTCACCGGGTTAATCGGATGGGAATTCCCTTGTGTGGTTTGCAGCAACATCCAAATAGCGGTGAAGCCAATTAGCGTACTGCCCGCATCACCCATAAAGACTTTATAGCGACGCCCTAATAACCCAAGGTTTAACAGAATATAAGGCAAGATAGCGGCTATCATGGCAAAGCACCATAATGCCAATGCCATCAGCCCGCTTTGATACAATAGAATACCCATGGCACCGAAAGAGACACAAGACAGCCCCCCCAGTAAACCATCAATACCATCCACCATATTGAAAGCATTTATCGCCGCCCACACCGCGAACAGTGTGACGACATAGCCAAATGGCCCTAATGACATCTCCCACGGACCAAAAGCATGTCCCAGGCTCCGCAAATAGAGCCCCGCGACTGCCATCATGGCGATACCCACCAATGCCTGAACAAAGGCACGGATTTTTACACTGATATCAAAGCGATCATCTAAAGCACCAATGAACACCAATAAACCGGCGCAACCGAGATAGAGTCGGAAATGAGGGATCTGCTGATTGGTTATCAGAAAGGTAAAACAAATACCCGCAAACACGGATATTCCGCCCACTAATGGAATCAACCCTTGGTGACGTTTGCGATAATTAGGTTTATCAACAAGTCCGATTTTCTTGGCAACTTTGCGAGCAACAAATAAAAATGCCAGAGAAAACAGGAATATAACAAATATCTCAGTACTCATAGTGAGTAAGTTCACGTTTAACCGCTCTCTGCAAAAATGATACGACAGCTTAGCATGCGGCTTGGCGCATACCATGCCTTCCCCACGCTTTCAGTTATTTCCGAATATGATGACAGCCTTGCTTGTTATTCCCAACTCTATTTTTTGCTATTTTCTCATTGGTAATGAGAATAACTACCAAAATAGCCATAAATTATGGAATGCCTATCACTTAATGGATAACAAGCCCAACTATCGTATATTCCAAAAGCAAAAAACGCCACGACTGTGCGTGGCGTTTTGACTGATTTTACTCGACTTACGAACGTCTCATATTATCGAAGAACTGATCGTTAGTTTTCGCTGTTGCCAGTTTACTGATGAGGAACTCCATCGCATCGATTTCACCCATTGGATGAAGAATACGGCGCAAGATCCACATTTTTTGCAGCTCTTCAGTGGTGGTCAGCAGCTCTTCTTTACGTGTACCAGAGCGGTTGAAATCGATGGCTGGGAACACACGTTTTTCGGCAATTTTGCGCGATAAATGCAGTTCCATGTTGCCGGTACCTTTAAATTCTTCATAGATAACTTCATCCATTTTAGAACCGGTATCAACCAATGCCGTGGCAATGATGGTCAGGCTACCGCCCTCTTCAACATTACGTGCAGCACCAAAGAAACGCTTAGGACGATGCAAGGCGTTAGCATCCACACCACCTGTCAGCACTTTACCTGAAGCAGGAACCACGGTGTTGTATGCTCGGGCCAGACGAGTAATGGAGTCCAGCAAGATGATAACGTCTTTTTTGTGCTCAACCAGACGTTTCGCTTTCTCGATAACCATTTCAGCTACCTGAACGTGACGGGATGCTGGCTCATCAAAAGTGGAAGCAATAACTTCACCCTTAACCAGACGTTGCATCTCAGTCACTTCTTCAGGACGTTCGTCAATCAGCAATACCATCAAGACGCAATCAGGGTGATTGTAAGCAATGCTGGTAGCGATGTTCTGCAACAGCATAGTTTTACCCGCTTTAGGCGGTGCCACAATCAGGCCACGTTGACCGCGACCGATTGGCGAGGCCAAATCAAGTACACGGGCAGTTAAATCTTCCGTCGAACCATTACCACGTTCCATGCGCAGACGAGAGTTGGCATGTAATGGGGTTAAGTTTTCGAACAGGATTTTGTTACGGGCGTTTTCCGGTTTGTCGTAGTTAACTTCGTTAACTTTTAACAATGCAAAATAACGCTCACCCTCTTTCGGCGGACGAATCTTACCGGCAACGGTATCACCAGTGCGAAGGTTGAAACGGCGAATTTGGCTTGGGGATACATAGATGTCGTCGGGACCGGCGAGGTAGGAGCTGTCTGCAGAGCGGAGGAAACCAAATCCATCCTGCAATATCTCCAATACACCGTCACCGAAGATATCTTCTCCACTTTTCGCGTGCTGCTTAAGAATAGAGAAAATAATATCTTGTTTACGCATCCGGGCCAGGTTTTCCAGCCCCATATTTTCGCCAAGTGTTATCAGATCAGAAACCGGCGTGTTCTTTAATTCGGTAAGATTCATAATGGTGGGTTCTTAAACTCGGGGTATGTCTCGAACTATGGTCGTGAATGGTATGGCAGCGTCATCCGTGCCTGTTTAATGGGACATTCAATCACCGGCCTTGAGCAAACTACGCAAGTAATGACTTACGCGGGATTTGCGCGACACAACGGTCAAAAGATTGAAGGTACCTTAGACTGATTTGTAAAACCGTTAGACTGTCAAAAAACTGATTGAGTTCATAATCATTCTCAACACACATTATTTCGACATAGAGTAAAGCTTTAGATTCAAACTATTTAGGTGCTACAGACTATTTATTAGATGCTAAAGAGTAAATTAGATACTAAAGAATAAGCTAGATGCTATAAACCCGGACTCGATACACAGGAATGTTCTATATGCAGTAGAGTAAACTTAACACGCTTCTTTGCAGGCGTCTAGCGGTCAGTGTGAGAAATCACAACTGCCGCTAAACATACCCTACAGCCTTGCAGCCACAGCCGTGTTAGCCGCTATTACAACTCAGCCCATCCATGAACCTCACCTCGTTGAGCCCGCTGCAAACAGTGCTCAAATCTGCTTCTGGCAGATTTGTCGCCCGAATCACTAACCTTAGTCAGCTCATCGAAGCTTACTTGCTGCAACGCCAACGACTTTGGGTATTGACGGCTAATACCGCTTACAGATTTGCATCCAAGAAGGCTTTAAGCTGGCCTTTAGACAAGGCACCCACTTTGGTGGCCACTACTTCACCGTCACGGAATAACAACAGTGTAGGGATACCACGGATACCGTATTTCGGTGCCGTGCCCTGATTGTCATCAATATTCAATTTAGTGATGGTCAGTCTGCCTTCGTACTCTTCAGCAATTTCATCCAAAATCGGAGCAATCATCTTGCACGGACCACACCATTCAGCCCAGAAATCGACCAGAACCAGGCCGCTGGCTTTCAGCACGTCAGTGTCGAAGCTGTCGTCACTCAGGTGAATAATTTTATCGCTCATGTTCTACTCCAAAGGATTGTGTCTACCTCGTTGGTGTAGCATTAACCAACAATAGGATGACTTTATTTCACCGGATACGCTTTCGTAAAGCAATAGTTAGCTGATATTCTACCACACTATGAGCAAAACACACTTGACCGAACTGAAGTTTTCCGACTTCGCCCTGCACCCGCTAGTTATAGAAGCTCTTGAAAACAAAGGGTTTCATAACTGTACGCCGATCCAGGCGTTAGCATTGCCACTCACCCTCTCTGGGCGTGATGTAGCGGGTCAGGCGCAAACAGGTACCGGCAAGACGCTGGCATTCTTAGCGTCTACTTTCCATTATTTGCTTTCTCACCCGGCTGAAGAGGGTCGCCAGACTAATCAACCACGCGCATTGATTATGGCACCAACGCGTGAATTAGCAGTACAAATTCACTCCGATGCGGAATCACTTTCCCAGATGACTGGCCTGAAATTAGGCTTGGCTTATGGTGGTGACGGCTACGATAAACAGCTTAAAGTGCTGGAAAGTGGCGTTGACATTCTGATCGGTACTACTGGCCGTTTAATCGACTACGCGAAACAAAATTATATTAACCTCGGTGCGATTCAGGTTGTGGTCCTGGATGAAGCTGATCGGATGTACGATCTAGGCTTTATTAAAGATATCCGCTGGCTGTTCCGCCGTATGCCTTCCGTTGATAAACGTTTAAACATGTTGTTCTCTGCCACACTCTCGTACCGGGTACGTGAATTGGCATTCGAACAAATGAATAACGCTGAATATGTTGAAGTGGAACCGTTACAAAAAACCGGCCACCGCATTCAGGAAGAGCTGTTCTACCCTTCAAATGAAGAAAAAATGCGTCTGCTTCAGACGTTGATTGAAGAAGAGTGGCCAGACCGCTGTATTATTTTTGCCAATACCAAACATCGTTGTGAAGAGATCTGGGGTCACCTGGCTGCAGATGGTCATCGTGTTGGTTTACTGACCGGTGATGTGGCACAGAAAAAACGCCTGCGTATTCTGGAAGATTTCACCAAAGGTGATTTGGATATTCTGGTTGCTACCGATGTTGCCGCCCGTGGCTTGCACATTCCACTGGTCACCCATGTGTTCAACTATGACCTGCCTGACGACTGTGAAGACTATGTTCACCGCATTGGCCGTACCGGTCGTGCTGGCGAAAGTGGTCATTCTATCAGCCTGGCATGTGAAGAGTACGCGTTAAACTTACCGGCTATCGAGACCTACACCGGTCATAGCATTCCGGTAAGCAAATATAATAGCGATGCGCTATTAACTGATTTGCCGGCGCCAAAACGTCTGGCCCGTACCCGTACCGGGAATGGCCCACGCCGTAACTCTGCCCCACGTCGCAGTGGTGCACCACGGAATAACCGTAAGCGACCGAGCTGATAAATGATGCTAAGTTCCACCTCACTTTATGCTGCCATCGATCTTGGCTCCAACAGTTTCCATATGTTGGTAGTACGTGAGGTGGCAGGCAGTATCCAGACGTTGGCCCGAATCAAGCGGAAAGTCCGTCTGGCTGCGGGTCTGGATAGTCAAAACCATTTATCACAAGAAGCGATGGAACGCGGCTGGCAATGTCTGAAGCTCTTTTCAGAACGTTTGCAGGACATTCCTTTGGACCAGATCCGGGTGGTTGCAACTGCAACCCTGCGTCTTGCCTCAAATGCTGAAGAGTTCCTGCAAACTGCAATCGACATTCTTGGTTGTCCGATTCAGGTCATCAGTGGCGAAGAAGAAGCTCGTCTGATTTATCACGGTGTGGCACATACCACCGGTGGGCCGGAGCAGCGTCTGGTAGTGGATATCGGCGGTGGTAGCACCGAACTGGTCACCGGCAATGGTGCTCAAGCGAACATTCTCGTCAGTTTATCAATGGGTTGCGTCACCTGGCTGGAACGTTATTTTAGCGATCGCAATCTGGCAAAAGACAATTTTGAGCGTGCGGAACTGGCTGCACGTGAGATGATCAAACCGGTCGCGAAACGTTTTCGTGACCATGGCTGGCAAATTTGTGTTGGAGCATCGGGTACGGTTCAGGCCCTACAAGAAATTATGGTTGCTCAGGGCATGGATGAACTGATCACGCTGGCCAAATTACAACAGCTCAAGCAGAGAGCCATTCAGTGCGGCAAGTTGGAAGAACTGGAGATTCCCGGTTTAACACTAGAACGAGCGCTGGTTTTCCCCAGTGGTTTGTCTATCTTGATTGCGATATTTCAGGAACTGGCAATTGACAGTATGACACTGGCTGGCGGCGCGCTGCGCGAAGGGCTAGTCTACGGCATGCTTCATTTACCGGTCGAGCAAGATATTCGTAGCCGGACAGTGCGCAATTTGCAGCGCCGTTATTTACTCGATATCGAACAAGCCAAACGCGTGAGCAAGTTAGCCGATAATTTTTTTTTACAGGTAGAAAAAGAGTGGCAACTCGATAATCGATGTCGGGAGTTATTGCAAAATGCCTGTTTGATTCATGAAATTGGTCTAAGTGTCGATTTTAAACGTGCTCCCCAACATGCTGCTTATCTGATCCGCAATCTAGACCTACCCGGCTTTACCCCCGCGCAAAAGCTATTACTGTCCGCATTATTGCAAAATCAGAGTGATACTCTCGATTTGTCCCTGTTGAATCAGCAGAATGCATTGCCGGTGAATATGGCACAACATCTGTGCCGAATCCTGCGTCTGTCGATTATTTTCTCCAGCCGTCGGCGGGATGATACCTTACCAGCTGTCAGGCTACGGGCCACGGGCGAGGCTCTTTATGTGCTGCTACCTCATGGCTGGTTACAACAGCACCCTTATCGAGCAGAAGCGCTGGAACAGGAAAGCCATTGGCAAAGCTATGTCCAATGGCCACTGTCATTAGAAGAACTTAATTAAATTCTTTGCTGTTGGGCGGCCTGGGTCGCCCTATCCCCTCATCCTTCACACTGAAATCTCTACAAAACCATTAGATTGTGATCATCCTCAGCTTAAAAAAGAAACATTGTGTGTATTTTTATAAAACAACGTTTCTTTTTTGAAGGAGGTAACAATGCGAGCACAGCTTCAACGTCCACATAGCTTGGCTATGTTGGTAATGATGTCCAGTCTGATAGCCAGCACCCCAACAGCAATTGCAGCTAAAGCAAGTGCCCACGATGCCCCGCAACAGCTTCAGGTTCCTACTCTCGCTTATGATGAGAGCACTATTGTATTAGTGTGGAAAGCACCAGAAGACACCGGTAAAATTGTCGATTATCAAATTTATTCTGCTGGAAAGCTGCTGGGCAAAGCCAGTGATAACAATAATAAATTCTCTCCCGCCAAGCCCTATATTGATCACTTTTATGCCAATGATAAAGATAATTTCCAGCATAAGATTGTGCTACAAAACTTCACCGTTGATGGCCTGAAACCTGATACCCGCTATCAGTTCACGGTAAAAGCCCAATATGCTGATGGCTCGTCATCCGCTGCCAGTAATCTTGTTACGGCAAAAACCAGCGCCAAACCACAAATCGTCAACGTGCGCGACTTCGGCGCAGTTGATGATGGCAAGACATTGAATACCAAGGCGATCCAACAGGCAATCGATAGTTGTAAGCCGGGCTGCCGGGTTGAAATCCCTGCGGGTACTTTCAAAAGTGGCGCGTTGTGGCTAAAAAGTGATATGACCCTCAACCTGCAAGCAGGTGCAACACTATTAGGCTCAGAGAACCCTGATGATTATCCAGCGGGTTACCGTTTATATCCCTATTCTACCATTGAGCGCCCAGCCTCACTGATCAATGCCATTGACCCGAATAAAAGCACACCAGGGACTTTCCGCAACATCCGTATTACCGGTCCGGGGGTGATTGATGGTAATGGCTGGCAACGGGCAAAAACGGCTGAAGTGACCGATGAGCTAGGTCATCGATTGCCACAATATGTGGCGAGCAAAAACAGCAAAGTGCATGAAGATGGGATTCTGGCTAAAAATCAGGTTGAGAAGGCTGTTTCTGATGGTATGGATTTGAAAAATGCCTATGGTCAACGTCGCTCCAGCCTGATGACATTGCGCGGTGTAGAGAACGTCTATCTGGCAGGTTTTACCGTACGTAACCCCGCATTCCACGGCATCATGAATCTGGAAAACCACAACGTGGTCGCCAACGGTTTAATTCATCAAACCTATGATGCAAACAACGGCGATGGTATCGAGTTTGGTAATAGCCAAAATGTAATGGTGTTTAATAACTTCTTTGATACTGGCGACGACTGTATCAATTTTGCTGCCGGTACTGGAGAAAAAGCACAGCAGCAAGAGCCGATGAAAGGTGCATGGCTGTTTAATAACTATTTCCGTATGGGCCACGGTGCCATTGTAACCGGTAGCCATACCGGTGCCTGGATTGAGGATATTCTGGCGGAAAACAACGTGATGTATCTGACCGATATTGGCCTGCGTGCCAAGAGCACCAGCACCATTGGTGGCGGCGCCCGTAACGTGACATTCCGTAATAATGCCATGCGCGATTTGGCCAAACAGGCGGTAGTGATGACGCTGGACTATGCCGACAGTAATGCCAATATCGACTATCCACCAGCTAAAATACCGGCTCAATTCTATGATTTCACAGTAAACAATGTGACATTAGATAATATAACCGGCAAAAACGCTGTGATTGAAATCAAAGGCGATACGGCAAACCAAGCCTGGCACCGTTTGGTACATGTCAACAATGTGCAATTGAAACAGGTAAACCCAACCGCTATCAGTGATTTACGTGACAGTGAATTTAATAACGTGGTCTTTACTGAGTTACGGGGTGATACCCCTTGGCACTTCAGCGACGTGAAAAACGTGACTGTCGATGGCAAACCCGTAACGCCTTAGCGGGGCAAAAACGGGCAGATCCAGACACTGCCCGTTACTGTTTTCGCCTTCGCGGCTATTTTTAGCTTTGACTACTGTTTCTTCGCATTTGCTAATTGCGCACGAATATTGGCCAGATGACTCTGGCCTTTCTGCATCCGCTCTTCCGGGCTAACGGCTTTGCGCTCATCTTCCCATTTCAAGTCATCTTGCGGTAACTCCATCAGAAAGCGACTGGGTTCCGGCCGAATCAGCTCACCATACTGCCGCCGCTCTTTGCACAAGGTAAAGAACAACTCACGCTGGGCGCGGGTGATACCCACGTAGGCCAAGCGCCGCTCTTCATCTACATTATCTTCATCGATACTGCTTTGATGCGGCAGCAAGCCCTCCTCCATGCCAACCAAAAACACATAAGGGAACTCCAGCCCTTTGGAGGCATGCAAGGTCATTAATTGCACTTGATCCACTTCTTCATCACTTTCCCCGCGCTCCATCATGTCGCGTAGGGTAAAACGTGTAACGACCTGAGTGAGCGTCATCGGCTCATTCAGCTCAGAGCCTTCCAGCATTTCAGTCATCCAACTGAATAAGAGATTAACGTTCTTCATCCGCATTTCTGCCGCTTTGGGGCTGGGAGAGGTTTCGAACAACCAACTTTCATAATCGATGCCGTGAATCAGATCGCGCACTGCCGCCACTGGCTCACGTTCTACCAGCCGAATAATACTATCCATCCAGTGCGTGAAACGCTGCAATGACTCCAAACCACGGCCTTTCAGATGCTCGCCTAATCCCAAATCAAAACTGGCTCGAAACAGGCTTTTATTACGTAAATTGGCCCATTCTCCCAGTTTTTGCACGGTCGTTGAACCAATCTCACGCTTGGGTGTATTCACGATACGTAAAAATGCACTGTCATCGTCCTGATTGGTCAATACCCGCAAATACGCCAATAGGTCTTTGATCTCTGGCCGCGAGAAAAATGAATCGCCTCCCGAAATACGATAAGGGATACGGTTTTGCATCAGTAGCTTTTCGAACAACCGCGACTGATGGTTACCGCGATACAAAATGGCGTAATCACTGTATTGAGTCTTTTTGACAAAGTGATGGGCGATAAGCTCACCGATCACTCTTTCCGCCTCATGATCTTCATTATTAGCAGTGATCACTTTCAGCTCATCGCCATAACCCAATTCAGAAAAGAGTCTCTTTTCAAAAACATGGGGGTTATTGGCAATCAGAATATTTGCCGCCTTTAGAATACGGCCCGAGGAGCGGTAATTTTGCTCCAGCTTGATCACCTGCAATTGCGGGAAGTCTTCATTCAATAAGACTAAGTTCTGTGGTCGCGCTCCACGCCATGAATAGATAGATTGGTCATCATCACCGACTACGGTAAAACGCGCCCGGTTGCCCACCAGTAATTTAACCATTTGATATTGGCTGGTATTGGTATCTTGGTATTCATCGACCAGTAGGTATCGCAGACGATTTTGCCAGCGTTCGCGCACGTCCAGATTGTTTTGCAGCAGCAGTGTCGGCAGGGTGATAAGGTCGTCGAAATCCAACACATTGCAGGCTTTCAAATGGGCGTCATATAAGCCGTAGCAATGCACAAACAGCTTATCACGCTCGGATCGCGCCAGTGCCGCCGCCGCCGCTGGCGAGAGCAGATCATTCTTCCAGTTGGAGATCTGGGATATCAATTGTTGCAGTAACGTTTTATCGTCTTCCAACCACTTGTGGGTCAGATCTTTCAATAGCCCCAATTGGTCCTGTGCATCAAACAGCGAGAAGTTGGATTTCATCCCCAACGCCACATACTCTTTTTTGATAATCTCTAATCCCAGAGTATGGAAGGTTGCTATCATCAAGCCACGTGCTTCTTTACGCCCCAATGTTTGCGCCACACGTTCTTTCATTTCACGCGCCGCTTTATTGGTAAAAGTCACCGCCGCAATATGTTTCGGTTGATAGCCACACTGGCGGATCAAATGGGCAATCTTGTTAGTGATAACTCTGGTTTTGCCCGATCCCGCACCGGCCAACACCAGGCAGGGGCCAGTAACGAATTCGACGGCTTGTTGTTGGCTGGGATTTAATCGCATGGCACTCAGAAGCTCAGTGGGTTAACGGGGGAACAGGATTGTAGCAGAAAGCGGTCGGCGAAAAAAAACCACCTGCTGTTTTTGATTTGTAAAACGCTCGCCGCAGTGGCCCCATCACGACCAAAATACGCTACACTGGCGCGCTTCAAGACCTATTGAAGATAACCTTCGTTCAAATAACTATGTAGTCTAAATAACTTAGTGGTGATTGTTACTATGGCAAACAAAGCTTCTGCACTGCACATTTTGGTTGATGATGAAAAGCAGGCAAACGATATTCTGGCGCAATTGAATAACGGCGCAAATTTCCAAGAGTTAGCGAAAAAATTCTCTAACTGCCCGTCAAAACGTAATGGCGGCGATTTGGGCGAGTTCAATAAAGGGGATATGGTCCCAGCTTTCGATAAAGCGGTATTTAGCTGCGAACTGCTGCAACCTTATGGACCGGTTAAGACCCAGTTTGGATATCACATCATTAAAGTGTTATATCGTAACTAAGTTAGTGATGCGCCACCTTTCTGGCGGCGCAATAACTCAGTTTTAGTCCAGTGGCTCTCATCTGATGTAATCCTCATGCTATAAG
>NZ_JAZGQE010000135.1:0-13587 GCF_048593885.1 Yersinia sp. 1252 StPb PI
ATTAATAAATTGATTAGTTAAAGTAATCTTAAATATATGACTTAGAAAATCTCAGTCGCGACAACCAGCCTTAGTCACTACTCTGCGGCCTTTACTGCCCTTAAGAAATTTGATTCATTATGCTACTCAGTGTTCTTTATATTATTGGTATTACAGCTGAAGCCATGACCGGGGCACTGGCTGCAGGCCGCCGTCAAATGGATATGTTTGGTGTCATTATTATTGCATCTGCAACGGCAATTGGTGGTGGTTCAGTCCGAGATATGCTGCTGGGCCATTATCCGCTGGGTTGGGTTAAACACCCGGAATACATTGTTATTGTCGCCGTTGCTGCAATCGTCACAACTTGGATGGCGCCACTAATGAAGCATTTACGCCATTTGTTTTTGGTGCTTGATGCAATTGGGCTGATCGTTTTCTCTATTATTGGGGCACAAATCGCTCTTGATATGGGCCACAGTACGATAATTGCCGCCATTGCGGCCGTCATTACCGGCGTTTTTGGCGGCGTCCTGCGCGATATGTTCTGTAACAGTATCCCCTTGGTATTCCAGAAAGAAATCTATGCTGGTATCTCATTCGCTGCCGCCTGGATCTACATTGCTCTGCAATACACACAACTGTCACATAATTGGGTTGTTATCATTACACTCGTCACCGGGCTAAGTGCACGACTGTTAGCATTACGATTCCGGCTGGGCCTGCCAATCTTCAAATATGAGCATTCAGAGCATTAAGTCAGGTACGTGAAGGTTTACTCCTCAAGTTGGAACCCGCTAATGTTCTGTTGCGATAAAAAGTCAGCCATAGCTTGCACCTCTGGGTGGTGTAAGAAATGAGTAATCTGTTTTGCTCGAATCGGCCCAATACCCGGTATTAAACTCCACTCGGCGATACTGCGTTGTTGTAGTGACCGCCATTGAGAATTGACAAGTGTACCCCGCGCAAAACCCAATGCCAGTAGCCATTGGGAAAAGGGTTTTTCCCTTGTGCTTTGAAATTGCTGATAAATATTTTCAGCACGGGCTATCCCTATACCAGGAACACCCGCTATTTGGTCTTTAGTGAGGGATAGCCACCCCACCAAATCATTGATCAGCCCATGATGGATCAGCTCTCGCCAATATCCACTACTAACACTTTGTATATCTAGTCCTTTTGGGCCACTAAGCCATGTCAAACGAGAGAGAAGTTGCGGCTCACATTCAGGAGGGATAAGGCGAAAACAGCTCAATTGATGAAATTGATCCTCTGCTGGAGGAGTGAACGTCTGCCGTTGGCTTACCCGCCAAACAACACTATCCAACCGTGGAATACCATGCCCGGCCAGTGCAATAACGATTTGATCGCCAGATGTAATATCCCACTGCCGCCAACGCGCGACCGAGCCAACATTCACTCGCCTAATCCATTTGTCATCAATTTTTACCGGTGAAACCTGTAAAACGACTGTCACTCTACCAGTGCGGCCTATCGTGAAATGTATATCTTTAATTTCAGCAACTTGCTGTTGTGGTGGGTATTTCCACGCCACAACCCAGTGCCCCGGAACGGCCTGCCAGTAGCGTCCGGCTGGCTCCTGTTCCTGTCGGATAACAACGCCATCAGTTACAAAAGGCAGCGGTGTTTGCAACCAGTGTTTGCGAAAGTGTGCAACATCGCGACTTGATACTATTGGTTTGCTGTATTTAGCGGTCAAGGGGAAGCCCATCGCTTGCAATAGTGTCCCTTTCTCCACCATGCTGCTTGGTCCATCAGGCCATGCCCATATAAAAATGCCCAATTGGGGTAGTAATGCCGCTGGAGACTTACGCATAAGTGCACCAGCAACTGTCGCCCTGGCATTGACACTACCAGACGATGCTTGTTGATGGTCGTCCATTTGTAGGAATAGCTCCCCTTGCAGCGTTAACCAGGGAGGCGCGGTAGCAATATATTGAGGAATAGCAGTAATAAATGGTGCTTTGTCAGTCCAGTTCTGGCCTTTCAAACCATTTCCTCGACTGAGAAGTTGCATCAGTTTTCCATCCTGATACACCAGTGTTACTGCAACACCATCTATTTTGGGCTGCACCCAGAGATTTTTCCGCCCCACCATCCAATCAGCCAGTGCAGCTTCATTTTTAAGTTTTTTTAGTCCGGTATGCGCAACCGGATGAAGAAACTTCCCATTACCAGGAGTAAGTCGGTTTTCCTGTTTGTCCGGCAATAAATGGCATGACTGCCATAACTGCAATTTTTCCTGCAATTGATCGTAAACATCATCGGCAAGCACGCTAATACCTTGCTGATGGTAAGCCACATTCCACTTATCCAGTTGTTTCTTGAGTGAGTTAATTTCAACCGACATTCTTTCTGGCGGCCATTCAGGGCAGATAGCTTCCGCTCTGGAGGACCAATGTATAAAACTGACTATCAACAGAACAAATATTTTTAAATTCAGCATGCTCATCAGTCCCTTTCCTTGGTGGCCGGAAGTAAAACCTGAAATGTCTTATCCGTCGAAGACCAAAAAAATTAAATGCGGGCGCTACCGAAAAATAGTTTTCTGCTTACAGCAACAAATGAAAATTACGCAATCTTCGCCGCAAAATCAGAAAATCGAGCTGTTTACAGACGAAACATTCAGGTGAAATGTGTTGTAACGCTGCATGACGCGTAGCAGCCGTGTATACTGTGCGGAGATTCACACTTCTGCTTTCTATATACACCCAAAGTAATTGGTGTTGCGGATAGGTAGCAAGCGAGCAAATCCTGATGTGCTGACTAAAGTCAGTGATTTTGGATAGAGGGCTGCTAGCGCCGTTGCAACGTCAAGTAAGAAGGGTATATCAACCTAATCAACTGAAACGTCATCATGGTCCAAGGCACGCTATACATCGTTTCCGCGCCCAGTGGGGCAGGGAAATCAAGCCTGATTCAGGCTTTGTTAAAAACACAACCGCTGTACGACACGCAGGTTTCTATTTCCCATACCACGCGTGCAATACGTCCGGGTGAGAATCACGGTGAACATTACTTCTTCATTTCTAAAGAAGAGTTTTGCCAGATGATTGATGACGATGCTTTCCTTGAGCATGCCAAAGTATTTGAAAATTACTATGGCACCTCACGTTTGGCGATTGAGCAGGTTCTTGCAACCGGTGTCGATGTATTTTTAGATATCGACTGGCAAGGTGCGCAGCAAATTCGCGCAAAAATGCCCACTGCACGCAGTATTTTTATTTTGCCGCCTTCCAAGGAAGAATTGGATCGCCGCTTGCGAGGCCGTGGGCAAGATAGCGAAGAGGTTATCGCTAAGCGAATGGCGCAAGCTGTCGCCGAGATGACCCATTACGCTGAATATGATTATTTAATCGTAAATGATGATTTCAATCTGGCTTTATCTGATCTGAAAACCATTATTCGCGCAGAACGACTGCGTTTAGGCCGCCAGAAACAGCGGCATGACGCTTTAATCACCAAATTATTGGCAGACTGAACCGAGTTTCAGTATCATGCCCCGTCATTTCGTCACCTGTGGAGTAGCAGAATTATGGCACGCGTAACTGTTCAAGACGCTGTAGAGAAAATTGGTAACCGTTTTGACCTGGTGTTGGTCGCTGCTCGTCGGGCACGTCAAATCCAGTCCGGCGGTAAAGACGCACTGGTTCCAGAAGAAAACGATAAAGTTACTGTGATTGCGCTACGCGAGATTGAAGAAGGCCTGATTACTAATCAGATTCTCGATGTTCGTGAACGCCAAGAACAGCAAGAGCAGGAAGCCGCAGAGATCCAAGCGGTAACCGCGATTGCTGAAGGTCGTCGTTAATTAGACAGCGAGTCTGCCTTGTACCTGTTTGAAAGCCTGAATCTGCTGATTCAACGTTACCTGCCAGAGGAGCAGATTAAGCGCCTCAAACAGGCATATCTTGTTGCACGTGATGCTCACGAGGGTCAGACACGCTCCAGTGGTGAGCCTTATATCACTCATCCTGTTGCTGTGGCCTGTATTCTCGCGGAGATGCGGCTCGATTACGAAACCTTAATGGCGGCGTTATTACATGACGTCATTGAAGATACTCCTGCTACATATCAAGATATGGAGCAGTTGTTTGGGAAAAGCGTAGCCGAGTTGGTCGAGGGTGTTTCTAAACTCGATAAACTGAATTTTCGTGACAAGAAAGAAGCTCAGGCGGAAAACTTCCGCAAAATGATCATGGCGATGGTGCAGGATATCCGCGTTATTTTGATCAAACTGGCTGACCGCACACATAACATGCGAACGCTGGGTTCCTTACGCCCAGATAAACGTCGCCGCATTGCACGTGAAACCCTTGAAATATATAGCCCACTGGCCCATCGGCTGGGTATCCATCATTTAAAAACCGAGTTGGAAGAGCTGGGTTTTGAAGCGCTCTACCCCAATCGCTATCGCGTAATTAAAGAAGTGGTGAAAGCCGCACGTGGTAACCGCAAAGAGATGATTCAGAAAATCTTGGCGGAGATTGAAGGGCGTCTGACTGAGGCCGGTATTCCTTGCCGAGTCAGTGGTCGTGAAAAGCATCTCTATTCCATTTATTGCAAAATGAACCTGAAAGAGCAGCGCTTTCACTCCATCATGGATATCTATGCTTTTCGGGTTATCGTCAAAGAAGTCGATACTTGCTACCGCGTGTTGGGTCAGGCTCACAGCCTGTATAAGCCACGCCCCGGTAGAGTGAAAGACTATATTGCCATCCCTAAGGCTAACGGCTATCAATCGTTACATACCTCATTAATCGGCCCTCATGGGGTTCCGGTCGAGGTACAGATTCGTACTGAAGATATGGATCAGATGGCCGAAATGGGGGTTGCTGCACACTGGGCTTATAAAGAGCAGGGTGAGTCTGGCACCACCGCACAAATTCGCGCTCAGCGCTGGATGCAAAGCTTGCTGGAGTTACAGCAAAGTGCAGGCAGCTCATTTGAATTTATTGAAAGCGTAAAATCTGATTTATTCCCTGATGAGATTTACGTTTTCACCCCAGAAGGGCGCATCGTTGAATTACCTGCCGGTGCGACACCTGTCGACTTTGCCTATGCTGTGCATACCGATATTGGCCATGCCTGTGTAGGTGCGCGTGTTGACCGTCAGCCCTACCCGCTTTCTCAGTCACTGAACAGTGGCCAGACCGTTGAGATTATTACCGCTCCGGGTGCTCGGCCAAATGCGGCCTGGCTGAACTTTGTTGTCAGCTCGAAAGCGCGAGCCAAAATTCGCCAGTTGCTGAAAAACCTGAAACGTGATGAATCGGTGAGCCTTGGCCGCCGGTTACTGAATCATGCGTTAGGAAATGGTCGAAAACTGTCTGATATTTCTGAAGATAATATCAAGCATGAACTGGACCGTATGAAACTGGCGACGCTAGATGATTTGCTAGCAGAAATTGGCTTGGGTAATGCGATGAGTGTGGTAGTGGCCAAAAACCTGTTGGGTGACCTATCAACGCTGGCGACCTCTGGCACCCGTAATCTGGCAATCAAGGGTGCCGATGGCGTCCTAATTACCTTTGCCAAGTGCTGCCGTCCTATCCCCGGTGACCCGATTATTGCTCATATCAGCCCAGGCAAAGGTTTGGTTATCCATCATGAGTCTTGCCGTAATATCCGTGGCTACCAGAAAGAGCCTGAGAAATTTATGGCGGTTGAGTGGGATCAAGAGACTGAACAAGAGTTCATTGCTGAAATTAAAGTCGATATGTTCAATCAGCAAGGTGCTTTGGCAAATCTGACTGCGGCAATCAATGCAGCCGAATCTAATATTCAGAGCCTGAATACTGAAGAGAAAGATGGCCGGGTATACAGTGCCTTTATTCGCCTGACTACCCGTGACAGGGTCCATCTGGCTAACATAATGCGTAAGATTCGTATCATGCCAGATGTGGTTAAAGTCAGCCGTAATCGTAACTAACGCCTATGAATCCTCAACGCTATGCGCGGATTTGTGAAATGCTGGCTACCAGGCAGCCGGACCTAACGGTTTGCCTGGAGCAAGTACATAAACCTCATAATGTATCCGCTATCATTCGTACAGCTGATGCTGTCGGTATCCATCAAGTACATGCAATTTGGCCAACGACTCAGATGTATACACGGCTCTCTTCCGCGGCCGGCAGCAACAGTTGGGTACAAGTCAAAACACACACCCATATTAGCGATGCCATTGCTCATCTGAAATCACAGAACATGCAAGTTCTGGCAACGCATCTGTCTGATAATGCTGTCGATTTTCGTGAAATAGACTATACCCGCCCAACCTGTATTTTGATGGGACAGGAGAAGACCGGTATATCTGAGGAAGCGTTAGCACTCGCGGACCAAGACATCATTATTCCGATGATCGGCATGGTGCAATCACTCAATGTTTCTGTCGCGTCTGCGTTGATTTTATATGAAGCCCAACGGCAGCGGCAAAATGCAGGTATGTATCAGCGAGCAAAAAGTGTCTTGCCCGAAGATGAGCAGCAACGGTTACTGTTTGAGGGGGGCTATCCGGTATTGGCACAAGTCGCCAAACGGAAAGGGCTACCTCAACCGCATATTGATGAGCAGGGTCAGGTTATTGCCGATGCACAATGGTGGTCTGCCATGCAAGCCACGGAGTCTTAAATGAAAGGCCGCCTGCTGGATGCAGTACCCCTCAGTACACTTTCCGGTGTTGGTGCAAGTCAGGCTGGGAAACTGGCTAAAATGGGGTTGGAAACCATCCAAGACCTACTGCTTCACCTCCCACTGCGTTATGAAGATCGTACTCGCCTGTATCGTATTGGCGATTTAATGCCTGGCCTCTCGGTTAATGTTGAGGGCGAGGTTCTACGTTCTGATATCACCTTTGGCCGCCGCCGCATGATGACCTGCCAAATCAGCGACGGTAGTGGTGTTCTCACTCTGCGTTTCTTTAACTTCAACGCTGCGATGAAAAACAGTTTGTCTCCGGGCAAGCATGTTATCGCCTACGGCGAAGTCAAACGGGGCAATACCGGGGCGGAAATCATTCACCCTGAATATCGGGTGCATGGCGAGAACATTGGCGTTGAATTACAAGAGTCCCTGACACCCGTTTATCCCACCACCGAAGGGATTCGTCAGGCGACCTTGCGCAAACTTATCGATCAAGCGCTGGCGATGCTGGATACTTGTGTTATTGCCGAATTATTGCCGATTGAGTTAAGCCGTTCACTCATTAGCTTGCCAGAAGCTATTCATACCCTGCATCGCCCACCAGCAAATATTCAGTTGGCTGATTTAGATCAAGGCAAGCATCCTGCACAGCAGCGGCTGATCATGGAAGAGCTAGTCGCTCATAACCTCAGTATGTTGGCTGTCCGGGCCGGCGCGCAAAGCTATCGGGCATTACCGCTATTGGCAGAGCAACAACTCAAACAACGTTTTCTGGCCGCGCTACCTTTCACCCCCACGCATGCCCAGCAACGAGTAGTGGCGGAGATTGAGCAGGATATGACCCATAACTTCCCGATGATGCGATTGATTCAAGGGGACGTTGGCTCAGGAAAAACATTGGTTGCAGCCTTGGCCGCGCTACGGGCAATTGCTCACGGCAAGCAGGTTGCTTTGATGGCACCCACCGAATTACTGGCAGAACAACATGCCTCCACTTTCCGCCAATGGCTAGAACCGTTGGGACTGCAAGTGGGCTGGCTGGCTGGCAAGCAAAAAGGTAAAGCCCGTATAGCGCAGCAAGAAGCGGTCGCCAGCGGTCAGGTTGCAATGGTTGTTGGCACCCATGCGATGTTTCAAGAACAGGTGCAGTTCTCTGGACTGGCGCTGGTTATTATTGATGAACAACATCGTTTTGGTGTTCATCAACGGCTCGCTTTATGGGAAAAGGGTGAGGAGCAAGGTTTCCATCCACATCAACTTATTATGACCGCGACCCCAATTCCAAGAACGCTGGCCATGACTGCCTATGCAGACCTTGATACCTCAGTGATTGATGAGCTTCCCCCAGGTAGAACACCGGTGACTACAGTGGCAATCCCTGATACCCGCCGCAGTGATGTTATCCAGCGAGTTAAAAATGCCTGTCTGGAAGAGGGTCGGCAAGCTTATTGGGTCTGCACACTGATTGAGGAATCTGAAGTCCTGGAAGCGCAGGCCGCCGAAGTAACTTGTGAAGAACTGAAAATTGCTTTGCCGGAAATTAAAGTCGGCTTAGTTCATGGGCGCATGAAAGGACCAGAAAAACAGGCAGTTATGCAGGCATTTAAACAGGGTGAGTTGCAGCTATTGGTGGCAACCACAGTGATCGAGGTTGGGGTCGATGTGCCTAACGCCAGCCTGATGATAATCGATAACCCGGAACGCTTGGGGCTAGCGCAATTACATCAGTTACGAGGCCGTGTCGGCCGTGGTGCTGTCGCCTCTCATTGTGTATTACTCTATAAAACGCCGTTGAGTAAAACCGCCCAAATGCGTTTACAAGTGTTGCGTGATAGTAATGATGGCTTTGTCATTGCCCAGCGGGATTTAGAAATCCGTGGACCGGGCGAATTGTTGGGGACACGGCAAACTGGAAGCGCGGAGTTCAAAGTGGCTGATTTACTGCGCGATCAGGCGATGATTCCCGAAGTCCAACGGGTAGCTCGCCATCTGCACCAGCAATATCCTGAACATGCACGCGCATTGATTGAGCGCTGGCTACCAGAGCGAGCGCGTTACACTAACGCTTAATGAATAAGGGGCAAGTAAACTCGCCCCAGAGTACAGCTACCCTACCACCGCCGGGAATATTGGCAGTAAAAGATAAAGCTTAATCACGATCGCATTAGCGATATCAATAAAGAATGCACCTACCATTGGCACCACTAAGAACGCCAGATGAGATGGGCCAAAACGGTCAGTAATCGCTTGCATATTGGCGATTGCAGTCGGTGTTGCACCCAGACCAAAACCACAGTGCCCCGCCGCCAGTACCGCTGCATCATAGTTTTTTCCCATGATGCGATAAGTGACAAAGATAGCGTACAACGCCATCGCCAGTGCCTGAACTGACAAAATTACCAGCATCGGTAATGCCAGTGAAGCCAGCTCCCAGAGCTTCAAACTCATCAGTGCCATTGCCAAAAACAGTGACAGACTGACATTGCCCAGCACTGATACCGCACGATCAAAGACTTTATAGAAGCCGATTGCCGACAACGTGTTACTGAGGATAACCCCGACAAACAGCACACAAACAAAGATTGGCAGTTCAAACATCGTGCCCTGCAACCAACCCGCAATCACATTGCCTGCCATCAGGCAGATAGCTATCATGGCGATGGTTTCAACTAACACCAACGAGGTGATCATGCGCCCGGCCGAAGGCTTTTCAAATGCGGAAGGGACTTCGCTGTCCTCCGGCGTACCATCGGGTGTGGAAGATCGCTTCACCAGGTAGCGGGCTACCGGGCCACCAATCAATCCCCCCAGCACCAAACCAAATGTTGCACAAGCCATAGCAACTTCTGTTGCATTTTCAAAGCCATAGCGTTCAGAAAAGAGTTTACTCCACGCAGCACCAGTACCGTGCCCACCTGATAAGGTAATTGAGCCAGCGAGTAACCCCATCAGCGGGTCTAGCCCCATCAATTTAGCAAGCGCAATACCAATTGCGTTTTGCATGAGCAACAAACCAATGACCACAAACACAAATACGCTCAAGGCTTTGCCACCAGCACGTAAGCTAGCCAGATTGGCATTCAAACCAATAGTTGCAAAAAATGCCAGCATCAAGGGATCTTTGAGCGACATATCAAAACCGATTTCCCAGCCAAGAGTCTTTTGCATCAGCAACATCAAGAAGGCAACCAACAAACCGCCGGCTACCGGTTCAGGAATAGTGTATTTTTTCAGGAATGGGACAGTTTGTACGAGTTTTCGGCCTAATAATAAAACCAAGCAGGCCGCGACTAGCGTGCCATAGGTATCGAGATGAAACATCTTGGTACTCCATGCGATTAAAATATCGATTAAAAATATGACGTTAGACAGTTCCTTAAAAACGCCAAAACAGTTAAGGAAGGGATTAGAAGAAAAAACGCCGCCCATTACAAGTTTAGTAATAGAAAAATGCAGGTGAGCACCGAATAGAATTATTTTTAAAAACGCAGCGCAACCGATTGCTTTTGTGAGCCGGATCATTAAAATGCCCTCTTTGCCGATCCGGGAATGCCACTCCATGTCTACGCAATCCGCCGAGCTTGATACTCCACAGCAAGCAGCCACTCGCCCCAGCGAATTGATTTACCGTTTAGAAGACCGCCCCCCACTCGCCCAAACATTGTTCGCTGCTTGCCAGCATTTATTGGCGATGTTTGTCGCAGTGATAACCCCTGGCTTATTGATTTGTCAGGCGCTGGGACTACCAGCGGAAGATACCCAACGCATTATTAGCATGTCGCTGTTTGCCTCCGGCTTGGCATCGTTACTGCAAATTAAAACCTGGGGGCCAGTTGGCTCTGGCCTATTATCGATTCAGGGCACCAGTTTTAACTTTGTTTCGCCATTGATTATGGGTGGCCTGGCGCTAAAAAACGGCGGCGCAGATATCCCAACCATGATGGCGGCACTGTTTGGTACGCTAATGGTGGCGTCCTGCACCGAAATTATACTTTCCCGCTTCCTGCATCTGGCGCGCCGCATTATCACCCCACTGGTATCTGGTATCGTGGTGATGATCATCGGTTTGTCATTGATTCAGGTTGGGCTGACATCAATTGGCGGCGGTTATGGTGCAATGAGTGACCATACCTTTGGCGCACCGAAAAACCTGCTATTAGCGGGTGCCGTATTAGTGGTGATTATTCTACTGAACCGCCAGCGCAACCCGTATTTGCGTGTGGCCTCTTTAGTCATTGCGATGGCCGTGGGTTACTTGCTGGCCTGGTCGTTGGGTATGTTGCCAGAGAGCCGCCCGGTGGTAGATACCGCGCTGATCACTATCCCAACACCACTCTATTATGGCCTCTCCTTTGATTGGAATCTGCTGGTACCACTGATGTTAATCTTCATGGTGACCTCACTGGAGACCATTGGTGATATCACCGCGACCTCGGATGTCTCTGAGCAACCGGTTCATGGCCCGTTGTATATGAAACGCCTGAAAGGTGGTGTGCTGGCGAATGGTTTGAACTCCATGCTGTCGGCGGTGTTCAACACCTTCCCTAACTCCTGCTTCGGCCAGAACAATGGCGTGATCCAGTTGACCGGTGTCGCCAGTCGTTATGTCGGTTTCGTTGTCG
Organism: Yersinia sp. 1252 StPb PI; assembly: GCF_048593885.1. Lineage (NCBI taxonomy): Bacteria > Pseudomonadati > Pseudomonadota > Gammaproteobacteria > Enterobacterales > Yersiniaceae > Yersinia > Yersinia sp. 1252 StPb PI. The sequence continues at coordinate 11,265 of NZ_JAZGQE010000135.1, forward strand.
CACTGATGCTGATTGTACTGGGCTTGTTCCCGGCGGTTGCAGGTTTCGTGCAACATATTCCTGAACCCGTGCTGGGGGGCGCCACGCTGGTGATGTTCGGTACCATTGCCGCTTCCGGCGTGCGTATTGTCTCTCGTGAAACACTCAATCGCCGCGCTATTATGATTATGGCTCTGTCATTGGCAGTTGGTATGGGTGTGGCACAACAGCCATTGATTCTACAATTCGCGCCAGATTGGGTAAAAACACTGCTTTCTTCCGGGATTGCTGCCGGTGGTATTACTGCCATTGTGCTTAACTTACTCTTCCCACAAGAAAAATAATCTTTACATCAACACGTCAATGAAATGGCCGGTCGTAAACGATCCCGGCCATTTTTTTATCGCCGGATAACTGATTGTCTATTGAGCTCATGGACAAATTACGGCATAAACAGGGTTCCGTATCACCGACAGGCGTGGAAAGACCGGATGAAATTTCTCGGGAAAGTGCTGCTAACGTTATTACTACTACTGGTGCTGTCCGTAGTGCTGTGTTACGTATTGCTCCAAACCAGTTGGGCTGCCGGTTGGCTGAGCCGTTGGGTTAGTGATAATAGTGAATATCGCCTCTCTCTGGGTAAAATAGACCACTCATGGTCCCAACCGGGACAAATCAGTTTCAGTGATATCACTCTGGGCCGGGCCAATCAGCCTCCGTTTCTTGTTGCCCAACAAGCGCTGTTTGGCCTGAGTTGGCGGCAACTGACCGAGCCTCGACACCTTCTCAGTCTCAATCTGCAAAATGGTCGTTTAATCCTCAGTAATAGCCCATCACCGCTGCCATTACAGGCTGATACCTTGCAGTTGACTAATATGGCCCTCGATACCACTCTTGAGGCGAAAAACTCAGCCGCTCAGTGGAAGATTGCGGGTCAACAAGTGACTGGCGGTTTGGTGCCTTGGCAGCCACAACCGGGTAATAGCCTTGGCGAAAATGCTCAATTTCAGTTTAGTGCCGGTTCTTTAACTATTAACGGTATTACCGCGCAACAACTTTATCTGCAAGGCTCGATACAGAAAAATGCCCTGACCCTAACCAATTTCGGCGCAGATATCGCGCAGGGTGAATTGACAGGTAACGCCAGCCAAGCGGCTGATGGCAGTTGGCTGGTCGATCGCCTGCGGCTCAGCAATATCCGCCTGCAAACACCAGCATCGATAGATGATGTTTGGAATACATTCTTACAACTCCCGCCGATTACGCTAAAACGCTTTGATTTAATTGATGCGCGAGTAGAAGGGAAAAGCTGGGCATTTAATGACCTGGATTTGACGCTAAAAAATATCACGTTTAAACAAGGTGATTGGCAAACTGAGGATGGCGAACTGTCCTTCAATGCCGGTGATATTATCAAGGGTAATATTCATCTGATTGACCCAATAGCAACATTTGCTTTATCTCCGGCTGGCGTCGCAATTAATCAGTTCTCAACCCGCTGGCAGGATGGTCTATTAAGAACTCAGGGGAATTGGGCGCGCGATACTCATCGCCTGCAATTGGATGAACTGACACTGGTCGCGCTGGTTTACACTCTGCCTGCCGATTGGAAGCAACAATGGCAACAAACATTGCCAAGCTGGCTATCCGAGGTGTACGTCGGCAAGCTTAGTGCTAATCGTAACTTGTTGATTGATATCAGCCCTGACTTCCCCTTCCAGATTACATCGCTGGACGCCGCAGGCACTAACTTACTGTTGGCAAAAAACCATCAGTGGGGTGTATGGTCTGGCTCATTAATGTTGAATGCAGGTAATGCGACATTTAATAAAAATGATATTCGCCGTCCGTCACTGGCCCTTAATGCCAATGAACAACAGATTACATTTAGTGAGTTAAGCGCATTCACCAAAGAGGGCTTACTGGAGTCCACCGCCAGTATTGACCAAACGCCTGCCCGTGCCTTATCACTGGCGCTGACCGGCCGTTCTGTCAATCTGGATATCTTACAAAACTGGGGCTGGCCAGCATTACCGTTACAAGGCCTGGGCAACCTAAAATTACAGATAAAAGGAAGTCTGGCTGCCGATACACCATTGAAACCTACTGTTAGCGGCTCTCTACAAGCTACTGACAGCAATGGGCAACAAGTCAATCAAACTATGCAGCATGGTGAAGTGCATAGCGTAGCGGGGCAATAAGGGCGTTTTACACTGCCCTACCAGATTGCTGCTGGGCGACAACGCCGATTACATGATGTTTTTCATGTAATCGGCACAGAAATTTGTCCTACATAAGAGGGAACGAACCCGAGTATTCAAAGAAACTCTGCGGCACATAATTA
>NZ_JAZGQE010000136.1:0-13535 GCF_048593885.1 Yersinia sp. 1252 StPb PI
CCGTCAATGTTAACTTTTGCCTTCGATTTTTAAAGGGATTAAAGGTTAATGATGGAAAAGAATAGATGGGTAAAGAGAGGTGTTGCTGTATTACCGCTGATTATCACCTGCCATACAGCAGTAGCCAGCTATCACTCAGATATAAACGATGGTCTAACGATTAGCTCCTCATTGGGATTATTGAATGCAGAATCACAAGAGTTTGTTTATCAGCCCCAATATAATGGTCGCAAGCTAAGCCAGATAGATTGGAAAGCGGAAAACACGCCTATTGTAAAAATGGATATATCATGGGATCTGTTATCACGGTTAACATTAACCGCGCGCGGATGGTCCACATTATCACCCGGTAAGGGGGTCATGGATGATTATGATTGGAAAACATTAGGGCAATCTAAGTGGACTGATTGGTCTCATCACGAAAAAACCAATTTAAATTATGCGAATGAAATCGATCTTAATGCAAAATTTTGGCTTTTAAAGCAAGAAAATTACCGTATTGGTATTATGGCCGGTTATCAGCGCAATAATAATAGCTGGACATCTTATGGTGGAAACTATAATTACAATAGTGGCAATAACCTATTTACAGGTTCCGATAGTGTTACCAACATTGGTTATAAGCAAAAGTTTGAAATGCCCTATCTTGGCTTAGCCGGGAGCTATCATTATCAAAAATTTGAGTTTAATACCTTGCTGAAATACAGCAGTTGGGTAAATGCCTATGGTGATGATGAACACTATTTACGTCAACTTTCATTTAAAGACAGCAGCAAAGGCTCTCGCTATTACGCAGTCGTGATTGATGCGGGCTACTACGTCACCGATAACACTAAATTATTTGTTGAAGCGTCCTGGAACAGGCATGCCGAAGGAAAAGGAGATACACAAATCATCGACACTGGTGCAGGTGTTTCTGCAAATGTAGCTAATAGCGCCGGCATTGCTCAACAAAATCAAACTATCACTATAGGTTTGCAGTATAAATTTTAATCTAACCCCCCTCTTATTACTGCCATCCCTCAGCATCAATGCAACCTGAAAACCACTGTTTTAGCTGCATTGATGCTAATTTTACCCTTTTGATGTCACTATTTTTTTCAACTTTATTTGAATTTTTACCTTCAAATGAAGCAGAAAGGAATAATCAAGCTTATGTTTTTATTGAATATAGATGTCAATAAAATCCACCTACTTTGTCACCGTTACATAAAGAAGTATTAACAATGGCGTATTAATTACAGTTTGTTACTGTGACACAGCTCAAGTTTATCTCTGCCAAGCCGTTACTTGAATCATGCCTTCCCTCTTATTTAGGACGCTCTATGCTTGATTCCATTCGTTCACGTATCTTGGCTGCCTGTATCATCATCGTGGCAGGCTCTCTGGCCATTAACACCTATTTTAACTACTCGGTTGCCAGTAAATATAACAATAGCGCCATAGATAATACCCTGACCGCCGTTACCGCCAGTCATGGTGTCGGGATCGCCGATTGGGTTGCCTCCAAAACACAAATGATTGTGTCACTAAAAGACAGCGCACTGACGGCAGACCCGACAGCGGCACTGCGACAAGTTGCAGCCGCAGGTAACTTCATCAACGTGTATATCGGTTACGCGAACAAAACCGCGATTTTTTCTAATCCCGAGGGTATTCCAGCCGGCTACGACCCCACTGGGCGGCCATGGTATCTACAAGCGGTAAAAGCGGGCAAACCCGTGGTCACCCCACCCTATGTTGATGCTGGAACCAATCAGTTAGTGGTAACGTTCGCATTGCCGATTATTCAGGACGGCAGCGTTAAAGGGGTATTGGCCGCTGATGTCACCATGGACAGCGTGATTGCAAACGTGAAATCCATACACCCGACTGAAGACAGTTTTGGTATGTTAATCGATGCCGATGGCACCATTATCGCTCATCAAGATGCGAAACTAGCCCTTAAGCCACTGAGCGATATTGCGCCGACGCTGGACCTTAAAACACTGTTAACAGCAACTGAGCCTGTCGCTGCCAATATTGGCGATAACAGTAAATTGCTGCTGGCCCAAGCAGTACCAGGGACTCAATGGTTTACTGTTGTCGCCCTGGACAAAGCTCAAGCTACCACCGGCATGCGGTCGTTACTGACCACATCACTGGTGACACTGGTGATTATTATTTTAATCGCTGTTGTCATTATTAGCCTCATTACCAAACGTGCTCTGGCACCGCTGACCCATGTGCATAAAGCCATGGATGCTATCAGCTCCGGCTCAGAAGACTTAACTCAGCGGCTGCCGGTAGAAGGCCGTGATGAAGTGGCAAAAATAGCCCTTTCGTTCAACAATTTTGCCGACAAACTGAGTGTAGTCATGGCGCAAATCCGTGATACCAGCGAATCAGTACGGATTGCAGCCAATGAGATAGCGGCAGGCAATCAGGATCTGTCGGGCCGCACAGAGTCTGCCGCCGCCAGTTTGCAGCAAACCTCGGCGGCGTTGGAACAAATCTCGGCAACCGTGGCCCACTCCGCCAGCGCAGCGCGGCAGGCCAATACTGCGGTACTTTCGGCGGCTAACGATGCTTCACGTGGTGGCGAGGTGATAGCTAAAGTCATCACCACAATGGAATCGATTGAAGCGGCATCTGGCAAGATCGGCGATATCACCAGTGTGATCGACGGTATCGCTTTCCAAACCAATATTCTGGCACTTAACGCGGCGGTAGAAGCGGCACGCGCGGGTGAGCAAGGACGCGGTTTTGCTGTGGTCGCAGGGGAAGTTCGTACATTGGCACAGCGCAGTGCACAGGCTGCGAAAGAGATTAAAACGCTGATCGAATCGACCGTCAGCAGTGTGGCATCTGGCTCCGGCCAGGTACGTCAAGCCAGTAATACCATGACCGAAATCGTCAGCAGCGTGTCGGATGTCACCACCATTATGTCTGAAATAACCAACGCAGCCGATGAACAAATGCGCGGCATTCACGAAATAAATAGTGCGGTCGCGCAATTGGATACCATGGTGCAACAAAATGCCGCATTGGTGCAGGAATCCACCGCAGCATCTGCGGCGTTACAAGCTCAGGCTGCTGATTTAACCAGTGCAGTGAATCAATTTAGGATCTAGTTCAGCATCGGTATACATAGATAAAATACCGATTGGTTTCAGTGGGTTGAAAATCACCCACTGAAACCCCCTACCCCAGCAATATTCGTGCACCAATTTTAATCGGTGCAAAATTTTCGTGTTTCATACCCGCTTCAGTTAATGCCTGCTTGAGTTGTTGTGGTGGTTCATCCAGTGGTTCGTCAGCCAGTTCAAACACCCCCCAATGAATCGGTACTGTCATCGGCTGCTGTAATTGTTTAAATAACTGCACCGACTGCTGTGGATCCATATGTTGGGCCTGCATAAACCACCGCGGAGCATAAGCACCAATGGGCAAGGCGGCATAATTGAATGGCCCTAACCTTTCGCCAATGGTTAACAGTTGCTGGCAATAACCTGTATCACCGGTAAAGTAAAAGTTAATATCATCACGCTTGACCACCCAACCAGACCACAAACTTTGGTTACGATCCCAGGGTGTACGCATGCTCCAATGCCGTGCCGGTACACAATGAAACTCAAATTCAGCTGCAAGGTGTTTATCCCACCAATCCAGTTCATGAACATGGCGAGCACCCTGCTGTAGTAACCAACTTTTTAACCCTAACGGTGCCAGAAAAATCAGCTTGGGGAAGCGGCGCAATAATTGGCTAATCGTTGTCACATCCAAATGGTCGTAATGGTTGTGAGAAATCACTACCACATCTATATGGGGTAACTCTTTTACACTGGCAGGTACCGGTGTTCTCCGTGCTGGCCCGTAAAAATTGAGCGGCGAGGCACGCCCGGAGAGTACCGGATCAAACAAAACCGTTTTCCCACTGACCCGCAATAACAGCGACGCATGGCCTAGCCACCACAACGCATCCTGCTGCCCGCTAAAATCAGCCGCTTGCCACCAGTCAGTGACAAACTGCGCATATCCTTGCTGCGGCGGTTTTGGTAGCGACTGGCGTTTTCGCTCTTCACGCCAGCGCTTCAAATCTTGTGGATGATGAACAACCGGCTCCAGGTTCTGAAATCCAAACTCAGTGTGGTGTGGCTTACTGGCATCATAATAGGGGTTTTTCTTTGCCATTCTACGTCCTTCACTGTCAGCCGCAATTGCAACCAACATTTATTCATGGGCTATGCCCGCAATAATTCGCCCTTTCACAAAAGTGATATTTTCACACTGTAAGCAATAGCGCTAATTCTAGTAATAGTCTTTCATTTTGCTGGTTAAAATCTTGCCACACGTGTCACGGTCATTATTGTCACAAAATGGCATTATCAATTATTCGCATTATCATGGATATTCTGTTTTTTGCTGAATACCACCCTGGCTACTAATTTGATTCATATCAATTTTTACTGTAATAGGCGCCTTTTCTGGCCGAAAAACCCTTTTTCGTGATCGAACACTCATTTTTATAAACGCCATACCTTTATAAAGAAAACGATTATCCATTATTAATGAAACATTGTTTTAATTTGAGGTGGCAGTAAAAATGAGTAAACAGATTTCAACAAGGCATACGCTGGCGTACGGGAGTGCCAACTTACTGGGAAGTGGGGCACTGGCAATCAGCGGAGCCTGGCTGATGTATTTCTACACCACCTTTTGCGGGCTATCAGTCGTAGAGGCTGCGACTATTTTCTCAATCGCCAGTATTCTTGATGCGATTAGTAATCCAGTAATGGGTTATATCACCGATAACTTCTATAACACCAGACTGGGCCGCATCTTTGGTCGTCGTCGCTTCTTTATCTTACTGGGGATCCCGCTGGTACTTGTCTATCCAATGTTATGGATGAGCGGTTTTGGCTTTTGGTATTACCTACTGACCTACGCGCTGTTTGAACTGATTTATACCTCCATCATGGTGCCATATGAAACATTGGCGACCGAGATGACCACCGATTTTGCCAAACGCTCCAAATTAACTGGTTCTAAAGCCATTTTCGGTAAAGTAGCAAACTTTTTGGCCGCTTTCATTCCCGGTCAGTTTATTGCCATTTACGGTAAAGATTCTGCAACCCCCTTCCTTTATACCGGTATCGCCTACGGTCTGATTATGTGCTGCGCGATGATCTGGCTTTATAGCTCATCATGGGAACGCCCAGCGAGCGAAGTGGTCCGTGAAACCACCAGCAGTTTCGGCCAGGCGCTGAAAAAGCTGTGTGTTGATATGGCGTCTACTTTCCATCTGCGCATTTTCCGCAAGCATCTGGGTATGTATCTGTTCGGCTTTGGCGCGGAGTGGTTATTCGCATCGGCATTTACCTACTTTATTATTTTTGGTTTAGGTCAAGATGCCGCACTGGTTTCTCAGCTCAATAGTTTCAGTTCAATAATGCAGTTGATTTCCACCGCCGTCTTTATCGGTATCTGCGTCAAAATGGGCTTTGCTCGCCCGTTCCGCATCGCTCTGCAAGTGGTTATTGTCAGTGTGATTGCCTATGCTGCGCTCTATTTCACTGGCTGGTCGCAAACAACAACGGTGATTGTACTGTTCTGTATTACCGCAGTTTTCGGTTTAAGCACCGGGGGTATTTATTATATTCCGTGGACGGTTTATACCTTCCTGGCGGATGTGGACGAAGTATTGACCGGCCGTCGCCGTGAAGGGATCTACGCCGGAGCCATGACCTTTGCAGGTAAAATGGTACGTTCGATTATTGTTTTCGCCATGGGCTGGACATTAAGTCGCTTTGGTTTTGTCTCTGGGCAATCGAGCCAACCGGAAGTTGCCGTGCAAGCCATTGTAGGGGTATTTGCCATCGGCGTTATCGCTCTGGCACTGGTGGCTATCTACTACACCACCCAAATGAAACTGGACCGTAATAATCACAAAATCCTGCTAGAAGAGATTGAGCGGATTAAAGGTGGCGGTGCCATGGCAGATATTCCGGCCCATGCCAGAGCGGTTGCTGAAGAACTGACCGGCTGGAAATATGAACAGTGCTGGGGCAACAACCACCTTGGCATGAAAGAATCATCCAATGTGGCTCCAAAGCCTGTGACTGAAAGCTAATTGATTTTCGGTTTTAACCACAAAACGCATCGGCCAACACCGGTGCGTTTTTTATTACGTGGAATAACCTTATGATTCTGCAGAATTAACCGCAGAATTTCATTCGTTTGACGATATCCCGCTAGTGAGCAACTCGCGAGCCTAAATCACGATCCTGGGTTTCGCCGTGGATCAGATGTGTCAGTTCTTCAACACATTGAATCAGCCCATGTTCGATGCGGTAAAAAGCGATAACTTTCATCAAGACCCTTTGCCCGCTCTTTTTGACCACATCAACCAAGTGCACACTGGCAATCTGATCACCATCCGCAATCACTTTTTCCAGCGTGATGGTTCCACTCGCAAGTGTGCTTTTCAACACCTGCACATGGCGAATAAACGCCTCATAATCTAATTGATTACCATCAGCTTGCTGTTGATAATCGGTCGAAAAAAATGCAGCAACATCTTGAGTGCTATAGCTCGAGTCAGCCAAAGCAGTAAATACCTGTTGAAGAAATTGTTTTGCCTGTTGCGAATTCATCATGGTGACTCCGGTTATCCAGCGCCAATGCTGAGAATGCCAGACTAGCAATATCCTTGTGGCCTTGATAACGTATCTGAGTCATTCAATACGGTTTTTACGCCATGCAAGCTCATTTAATTGATCCTTCACAACTGATGCTGACAACGATGCCAGTATTGACCGTGGTACAGCGTCACGACAAGCTGGCGCGAATGACGCCGCCGCATCGCCACAGTGCGGGCCAATTATTAGCAGCAATAAATGGCTTGCTAACTATCGTCATACCCGAGGGTCAATGGGTGGTACCGGCAACACATGTGGTCTGGCTTCCCCCTCATCAACAGCACGGTTTCCGCTCGCACGGCCCTTTTCACGGCTGGAGTGTATATTTGCGCGAAGATGTCTGTGCATCTTTACCGCTACAGCCGCGAACGATGCAATTAAGTGGCTTATTACGAGAAACCGTAAATCGCGCAGCGCAATGGCCCCGAGGAGAATTACTTGAGAACCAGCAGCGGATTATGGCGGTGATGCTAGACGAAATTGCATCATTACCTGCCGAACCATTTGAATTACCAATGCCACAAGATCCACGGCTGATAAAAGTCGCGCATGGGTTACTGAGCGACCTGGCTAACAAACAGAGAATGGATCAATGGGCACACTGGGCAGGGATGTCACCCCGAACACTGGGCCGTCGTTTCATCGCAGAGACGGGCTATAGTTTTAGCCACTGGCGACAACGCGCACGTTTCATGCGCGCGCTAGAAATGCTGGCAGAGAAAATACCCGTGACCCATGTCGCGTTGGATGTCGGCTACGAAAACCTCAGCGCTTTTATTGATCAATTTCAGCGCGTTTTTGGCGTGACACCCGGCAAGTACTTCCCGGTAATGTAAATTATTCGTCTGTCTGAAAATTTCAGCATGTTTTATGCCAATATCCGATTACTATAAGCACACGACCACTTACTTTGTTTTTGAACATGGATAAAAGATTGTTGAAACATTTCACTGCCCCGCTACTGGCCGCTGCTCTATTCACTATTCCATTGCACAGCGATGCCAAGACAGAGCTTTTGACCTCACAAGTTGTTGATCAATATGCCGAACATATTTTCTATAACAGTGGTGCCATGGGAATGGCTCTGGTGGTTATTGATAACAATCAAGTGGTAAATCGTAGTTTTGGGGAAACCAAACCCGGTAACAACCTGCGTCCACGGCCAGACTCACTGATTCGCATTGCATCAATTACCAAGCTAATGACCAGTGAAGTGATGGTAAAACTGGCCGATGACGGCACGGTAAAATTGACCGATCCCCTGCGAAAATACGCACCTAAGGGCGCGCGAGTCCCTGCTTATAACGCAAAACAGCCGATTACCTTGCTGAATCTGGCCAGCCACACCAGTGGCCTGCCGCGCGAGCAACCCGGTGGCCCACAAAAAAGACCGGTGTTTACCTGGCCGACTAAAGATAACCGCTGGCAATGGATGAAGCAGGCCACGGTCACCGTGCCGCCTGGGGTTAAAGCCGCCTACTCCAATTTGGCCTACGACTTGCTGGCCGATGCGCTGTCACGGGCATCAGGCAAGCCTTATAGCAGTTTGCTGCGTGATAAAATCACCGCTCCGTTGGGGATGAAAAACACCACCCTGACCCCAACGGCAGAACAATGTAACCGTCTGATGGTCGGAGTAGGCAGTAGTCGTTGTGAAAACACCCTGGCGGCGGCGGGAAGTGGTGGGATTTACTCAACACCGGAAGATATGCAGCGTTGGATGCAGCAATTCTTAGCTTCTGATAACAGCGCGCGCAAAAGCTCAGCCAAACGTGAACAGGCGCTCTATTTCCAACGTCGTGATTTGGTGTCATTAAAAGGTATGGATGTTGCCGGTCAGGCAGACGCACTGGGGTTAGGCTGGGTCTACATGGCGCCTAATGCCGAACTACCAGGAATTATGCAAAAAACCGGTGGTGGCGGTGGGTTTATTACCTATATGGCGATGATTCCAGAAAAGAACATTGGGGTTTTCGTCGTGGTGACCCGTACCCAACTGACTAAATTTACTAATATGAGTGATGGCGTTAATCGATTAGTCGCTCAATTGGCGAAGAATAGTTAGCATCGGCTCAATTGCGGTGAACATAGGCCCGTTTTAGTTCCCAGCATTTTTTGATATACCGACCGAATTACAGCTCGGTGAGTATTCCTTCGGTATCAGATTGTTAGGTGACATATGCGGGCATTCGATGTCAGTTTGCCGCAAACCGCCCCAACACAGCACAACCCGCGGTGCTGGTAGGTAGCACCGGATCGGCGATGGGCAAACATACCTGCGCATAGATGTAGCCCGTCGCATCAATATGCTGCCGCTCAATGATGCTAACTTTCGGGCCGTGAGGAAGATAAGGCGCACAGTTGCGCCATAAAGGACGTGCCGTTCTGTGGCGGGGCCGCGTTAAAGAAATCACAAACAGTGGCCCCTACATCAGACAGCGTTGTGCGGTAACCAATCTCCCCTCCGGCAATTCCTGGTCGCCACACCAGTAAGGGCACATTCTCGCGAGTGTGATTACTATGCCCAATTGTCGGGTCATTACCGTGATCTGCCATCACCACCAGGCAATCATCCTGCTGTATTCGCCCCATCAAGATCGCCAGATTCTGATCCACTACCTGCAACCTTTCGGCGTAGCGCGCCACATCCTGTGCGTGACCCGCCAGATCGGTTTCCTGAATGTTAGTGCAGATAAATCCATCTCCTGGTTTTTGCAATTCCGCCAAGGTGATATCCATGATGGTCTGGGTATCGACCAGATTTTGATAGTTGGTACCGTGCGGATTGAGTGCGATATCGGCCACTTTGCCCACCAGCACCGTTGGAATACCAATATCATAGAGCTGCTGTGGAACTTGAACGCTGGCATCTACGCCATAGCCCAGATGTACGACCTGAAATCCTTGTTGATAAACCCCGGAGCGTGGTGCATTAATCCCGATATAACGACCCTGTTTCTCCTCTGCGGCAGCGAGTAGCTGCTCACTGCTCGCTAGCAAGCCACCAAAAGCAATCACCCGACCCACCTTCACACAGCTACGCACTATCTCACCAATGGCACGGACATCAGCAAACGAAATCGCACTCAGGTTAGCGCTGATGTTAAACACCTGTCCGAGATCCGCTTCCAGGTTATCGCCGACCGCCGCTGCCTGATTCACCAACAGATACTGCAAGCGGCTTCCCTGACGTTCGACACGCCAACCCGCCGCGACCAGTTTTTGCTCGACCTTATCGATCACCTCGGAAAACGGCATGCGCAGCGGTGACTGCGGGCGGGTACCCAGTATTTCCTGATGCCCCATAAAGGTGTCACCACCTTCGTGTTGCAGCGCTGCCCTGCCGTATACCGCCGTTAGCGAAGGTTTCATCACGTTCGGCGCGAACCCCAGAGCGTTGATGAGCCCCAATTGTTCAAGTGTCGGTAGACTCAATTGCGGAAAACGCTCCAGAATATGCCCACAGGTATTCGCACCGAGGTCCTGCGGCCTGACCTGAGGCACATCGGCCATGCTTCCTACACCAAAGCTGTCTATGACTACCACCACGAATTTACTCACCTTGCCCCCTGAATAACATTGCCGAGTCTGTCATACAGCGCTTCGAGTACTGGGTGACCAGACACAATAGCGAAAACCAGTGCCACATCGCTACGCGTGACGACAATCTGAGTACGGAAACTGACTTACCTGCACCGAATGACTTAGGTGCAAAGCCGGGAGACATAGCTTGCCGCTAGACTCCATCAGATTAAAAGCCTAATAATCATTTTTTTGAATATTTAACATGAAGGCAAAACTCACTGGCATTAACCTTTATGCGCCATCCACAAGCTGAACAGATTAGCTAATAAATACCCCTCTTCATTCGGGTGCAGGGCCAAATTAAACCGTGACAGCAGCGCCAAATGGATCTGTAAAATTTGTGGAAACGCGTCAGAGGCTCTGATTTCAGCCAACAATTCATCATCAAGCGGCCCAACTTCCTCACCACGGCGACTGCGCATTAATGCATTTGCCATATGCGTGAGCGCCATTTCCCCCTGCTCCGTGCGCACCGGCAGTGCCCATACCGTTTCCAACTGTGCGACAGCCTTTTTCATGCCATCGCAGATGTCCTTATCAATAACCCCTGCCTGATATAGCACGTTTAGCCGATTCTCCATACCGCCAACTCCCTTGATAGCTTTTAGTCATTGGGTTGCTGCCCGGCGTTCAACGCCCGTGGTGTGATCAGCCAACAATAATTGAATATAGATAACAAGCAGAGAACAGACAAAAAGAGAATGGGATCACAAAAAGAAATAACCGAGGAGGGGACAGCAGAAAATCAGCAGTGGCAGCAGTACAAAGGCAAAAACCCGCTATCTTATTCAGATAACGGGTTTTTAATTGGTGCCGGCACCAAGAGTCGAACTCGGGACCTACTGATTACAAGTCAGTTGCTCTACCAACTGAGCTATGCCGGCGAATTTTTTTGGAACGTTAGTACGTTTCCTTGGCGCGCAATATAGTATAACTCAGAACAAACAATCAAGCGTTATCAACAAATTATTTGTATCCCGCTTCATAAAACAACAGATTGATGAATAAATGAGCGTGGCAGTGATCATAATCGGATTCCCATCACCAATCGATACCTTTCTGCGCCTTAATTCCATGATCAAATGCATGCTTCACCGGTCGTAACTCACTAACGGTATCTGCCAGTGCGATAATTTCCCGGTGGCAGGCTCGCCCGGTGATGACCACACTTTGATGTACAGGCCGATTTTTTAACGCCGCCAACACCTCATCCAAGCTCAAATAACCGTAAGTGAGCATATAAGTGAGCTCATCCAAAACCACAAGATGGTAACCAGGGTCAGATAACATCCGCGCGCCCTGCTGCCACACTAGCCTGGCCGCTTGGATATCCGCCGCTTTATCTTGGGTATCCCAGGTAAAACCGGTTGCCATGATATGAAACTCGACCCCGTTACGCTCCAGCAGGTTACGTTCACCACACTCCCAGTCCCCCTTGATAAATTGAAGCACACCTACCCGCATATCATGGCCAACGGCTCTGGCTGCGGTTCCAAATGCGGCGGTGCTTTTCCCTTTGCCATTACCGGTAAATACAATAATGATCCCGCCGTTTTTTGTCGCGGCAGCAACCCGCTCCTCAACCTGTTGCTTAAGATGTTGCTGCCGCTGCTGATAGCGTTCTTCGTACATGGTGGTTTCCTCAGCACAACGTTATTTCTGACAACCGGCACAGGCCTTGATTTGAATTTGATCAAAGAATGAATTGCCTTTGTCATCAACGAGTATGAACGCCGGAAAATTCCTGACTTCCATCTTCCACACAGCTTCCATTCCCAACTCGGGATACTCAAGACATTCCAGACTTTCGATATACTCCTGTGCCAGAATGGCCGCAGAACCGCCGATACTGCCCAAATAGAAGCCACCGTGTTTATGGCATGATTCGGTGACTTGCTGGCTACGATTGCCTTTTGCCAACATGATTAAGCTGCCCCCCTGGGATTGAAACAGATCGACATAAGGATCCATGCGCCCTCCGGTGGTTGGCCCCATCGAGCCGGATACCAATTCATCCGGTTTTTTTGCAGGTCCGGCATAATAGACGGGATGATCTTTCATGTATTGAGGTAATGGCTGGTTCTGTTCCAAACGCTGTTGCAGCTTGGCATGCACAATATCGCGGGCAACAATTAACGGGCCATTGAGTGATACGCGGGTGGATACCGGGTAGAGTGAAAGCTGTTGACGAATTTCATCCATCGGGCGGTTAAGATCAATGTTAACTACCGCCCCTTCGTTATTAATCCGCAAATCTTCAGGAATATATCGCTCAGGGTGGCGTTCTAATTTCTCCAGCCATATGCCCTCTTTATTAATTTTGGCTTTAATGTTCCGATCAGAAGAACATGAAATTGCCATCCCTATCGGGCAAGAGCCACCATGACGCGGCAAGCGAATAACCCGAATATCATGTGCAAAATATTTGCCACCAAACTGAGCACCCAAGCCAAATTCACGTGAAGCTTGTAACAGATCCTCTTCCAGAGCCTTATCACGGAAAGCCTGACCGAACGCATTACCCGCGCCAGGTAAGTTATCGTAATATTTTGTCGAGGCGAGTTTGGCGGTCTTCAAGGTTAATTCAGCGGAGGTACCTCCTATAACAAAAGCAATATGATAAGGAGGACAAGCAGCCGTTCCCAGGCTCTTCATTTTCTCAATTAAAAAGGCTTTGAGTTTTGCCGGTTCCAACACCGCTTTTGTTTCCTGATAAAGCGCTGCTTTATTGGCGGAACCGCCGCCCTTATTCACAAACAAGAACGAATATTGCATACCCGAGGTAGCAAAAATATCAATTTGCCCAGGAAGATTGGTGCCGGTATTCACTTCGTTATACATATCTAACGCCGCATTTTGTGAATAGCGCAGATTATCTTGGCGGAAGGTGTTATAGATGCCGCGTGATAATGCTTCGGCATCATCAGTATCAGTCCAAACCCGTTGGCCTTTTTTCGCCACAATGGTGGATGTGCCCGTATCCTGACAGTTCGGCAAAATACCTTTGGCTGAAATCTCCGAGTTTCTCAATAATTGCAATGCGACATATTTGTCATTTTCGCTCGCTTGCGGATCATGCAAAATGGCGGCAACTTGCTGCTGATGTGCTGGGCGCAGGAAGAATGAGGCATCATGGAACGCTTGCTGGGAGACTAATGTCAGCGCTTCAGGTTCAACTTTTAATACTTCGTTGCCATCAACCTCAATAGTGGAAACATACTTATCCGTTAACAAGTAATATTCTGTGTGGTCCTCAGACAGAGGGAAGAG
>NZ_JAZGQE010000137.1:0-13357 GCF_048593885.1 Yersinia sp. 1252 StPb PI
CATGATCTTTCTGGCGATGATATATTATTGATGGCAATCTTAGAAGTTAGCTCAAATATAAAAATAGTTTTTAACGATGTTGTTAAAATAAAATTCATGTCTGCTGAGTCTTGCAAAACTCTTACAGAGGCACAAAATTCTGCTTTCCAAAGGATACAAAAAAAGGAGTAAGATTTTATCTACCATGTAGTTTGTCAAAAAATTTAAAAATGTACTCAGCGGTGGTTGTTTCATCCTACTGGTAATTCAAAAGTCCTCGGACTTAATAATTAAGTCCGAGGGTAAAGTATATTCTGTTTAAATCCCGCACAAGTTTGCACAATATTTTTGATGCTATTTCACCCCTTCCATCCCAGAACTGGCGCGGCCTGCTGCCACTTACACAAATGCACAAAAAGCGACCCTTTTTGCGTGCAGGCGTGGAGGGGAGACAATCGCGCGCTGAAGGGTCTAAGGGAGGTCGGGCACCTCCGGCTGATGCGCCGCTTGTGGGTCATGGTGATGTGCATTCGTGTGATGGGTGTCGTGATCGGATGCGTGAGGCGTGCACCTCTCTATGGGCCGCACAGCGCGTTATAGCGTGAGGGGGGAAGTGCACGCGGCGCAGGGCGCGCCGGTGTGGGTATGGATGAAAATTATTGAATGAATCGGTGGGTCAGGCTTTGACTTCGGCCAGTGCGTAAGGGTTAAACTGGAATACATCCACGCCCAGCCAGTCATTCAGGGCTTTTAGATCTCCCATAATGGGGTACAGTTCGTTGATGGCGAACACCTTCGCCGCCTTCTCAACATCCCCAAAGCCGCTGGTATTGGTCGGCATGATCCCCATCAGTTGCGGCGGTACACGGTGCGCGGCCAGCAAATCATCGCGGGTCACGTTCTTGATGCCGTTAAACTCATCTTTGGCGGTTATCTCACTAAAAGGCATGATTTGCAGGCCGTCTTTCTTCCCGCCTGCCGCGTACACAAATACGTTCTTAAATGCCCCCTTCCCTCTAGCGTCGGTCAGCGTACGCTTTAGCGCCTGCACGTCGGTATCGTTTTGCATGGCGTCAGACAGATAGACAATCACCCCAGCATGACTGCCGTTAATGTAATACTTGCGCCGGAACAGCGTAGCGTCCTCATTGAGCAACGCCGACGGGATGGCCGCCAGATACCCCGGCAAGCCGTAAATTTCCTGATGGATATCCGGCTCGGCCAGATGGAACACCGAGCCAGGTGCAAAGGCGTAGTCCTCTTTCTCATAGGTCACAAACCAATACTGATCCAGATTACTCCCCCGCCGCATGTACTTGGCCGGAACATGCTTCAGCGCCAGCGGGCCACCCAGTCTATTTTTGCGCAGTTCAAGATAGGCATTGCCGAACACCAGAAAATCCTGCACAAATGCCCCGGCATCAGCGCGGGACAGTAACGGGTGCGGCCGGTAGCAACTCATCAGTACACGGCGTTTAAAATTAAGCGGTGATTGATGGTGAATGGCTGAGTGAAAAATACGGGCTAACCCGTAAAAACTGATCGGCGTCTCGTACCAATCGCCATTGCGAGCGCACTCCATGCAATCCAATAAGTCGCGCTGATCCAATACCGGTGTCGGGTCGCCAAAAGTAAAAGATTCCATCGCCGATATAGGTTGCTGGGCTGGCGGTGCTCCCGCTGTGACTGCTGCGGGTAAAGTTGTATTCATTTCCACGGTTAAAACTCCTGAACAAAGCCGCCGCCGGTGCCGCCGTTTTCTGCGCCAATCGGTTCGTTTTGCAATGCATGCATGATGGCCCAGGCCACGTCGCCGTGACTGGCCCCTTTGGAGCGGTCGGATACGTAAGTCACCATTCCGCCCGGTGTCACTGATTTACGGATAGTCATAAAGGATTGAGCAATCACACTTAGCCCAGCGTCATACTCAAAACGGCCCCGACGCATGACCATTTGCGCCTTGAGTACCAGGGCGGATTTCACACTGATGCTGTAAACAAATTTCACGGCCGTTGGAAAAAACCCCTGCACAATCGTATGTACAGCCCCACCAATGCCGGTACCGTCAATACCGATAAATTGCACGTTATAGCGCTGGGTCATTTTCCTGATTTCCTCCGCCTGAAGTTCAAACGGCATGCCACGCAATTGAATGGCTTCCAGCACGCGGAACTTACCCCCTTCGACCTGTGGCGGAGCGATGGCGACCAGTCCGGCACTGTCCCCTCCTTCGCCTTCCCCGTTGGGGTCGTAACCAATCCACACCGGCGTACTGCCTAATGGTCGCGGTGAATACGGCCGCCAGTCGTCCCACACATCCGCGTTCCAGCCATCCACCCCGCAGTTAATCAGCTCACTGTATGAGAACGGCCGTTCACCGTTGGTGATGGGCTGACACATGTACAGATTGTTAAATTCATCCGGGGATTTCTTGGCGATCAGATCGTCCACGTCAATACGGTCAAAGCCTAACGCGGCGGCATCTTTTACGGTAACAATCTGCTTCCATTGCATATCCGCGCAGATCTTGCCGTTTTTCAGATTCTTGTGCGTGATATCAACGGTGACACGGTCAGCCTTTTTGCGACCGTCGTTAAACAGCTCACCCGACCAGAAACGATAGGCTTCGTGTTCCTCACTGGAGACGGTAGAAAAATAGGTTTCTGTCAGCCCGGTTTGTGTTGCCATACCAGCGGCCACACTGCGCAGGTTGATAAAATTGCTGGTCCAGAAATATTCGTCGAAATAGAGGTTGCCGGTATACGACTGTGCCGTCGCCGCCGAGGTGCCAAGGAAATGCAGTTCGGCCCCGTTGGACAGCATGATCGGATCGCCCTTCAGCTCAACACCCACCTCGGCGGCAAACTTGATAATAAAGCGCTTGAACTGATGCGCTTGGGCTCGGGATGCCGATAGAAATATCTGATTACGACCAGTTTCCAGTGCGTCAACCAAGGCTTCGCGGGAAAAATACCAGGTTGCCCCAATCTGGCGCGACTTGAGGATATTCCTGATGGTAACCGCCAGACTTTTGGCTTTATACCAGCGCTTTTGGTGCTCATAAAGCCCCTCGTAAAACCGCGTTCTCAGTTGCGCGATCTGCTCATCAGTGAAATGGTTTTTCGGCAGCTTCTTGCGCCCTTCGCCACCCTCGTTATTTAGCTGACGGTCAAAGCGCACCAGTTGGCGCGCCAGCAAATCTATCTCTTTAAAATCCCGCCCACTCTTATCGGTTTTATCAATCAGTTGGTTGTAACGGGCTTCAGTGGTAAAGCGCACCCGGTCAAGGGGCGCGGTTTTGTCCCAGTTCTCGCGCTTACGCCGTGAATACAGCGTGTGCACGTTGAAACCGGTCAACTTGGCGATGTGGGATATCTGGTACCCCTGCCAATAGAGACTACGGGCATCGCGGACAGAATCGGGGGCTAATTTGTTCATGAGGCTAGGCTATCGCGCCCGCGTGACTGTCGGCGAGGCGATAAAGTTGTAGCAGGTCTCTTACAATAACAAGGCTTTGCGCGGGTTTAGGTGCTGGGGTGATGATGGTGTCCGCTGCTTACTGCACACCAATTGCTGATACCCGGAGCATTGTTATATGTCTAAATTATCCAAGTTTTTCCGCGTTGCCGTTGAAGGGGCAACCACTGACGGCCGCATCATTAACCGCCAGGATCTACTCGACATAGCACTCAGTTACGACCCCAAGGTCTACGGTGCCCGCGTTGATTTGGAGCACTACAAAAGCCCCTACCCTGATAGCGTATTCCGCTGTTATGGCGATATCACCGCCGTAAAAACGGAAGAAATTGCCGAGGGTGCACTTAAAGGCAAACTGGCGCTGTTCGCCCAGATTGATCCGACCGACGAATTACTGACGCTGAACAAGGGCCGCCAGAAGGTTTACAGCTCTATTCAGTTCGATCCGAACTTTGCCACCAGTGGCCGCGCTTATCTGAAAGGGCTGGCGCTGACTGACGATCCCGCCAGCTTAGGCACTGAGCTACTTCAGTTCTGCGCGAAACAGGTTGCTGAGTCCAAACCGAACCCACTGGCTGGCCGTAAACAATCCCCTGATTGCCTGTTTACCGCACTGGAAGAAACGTTTATTGAGTTCGAAGAGGTGCAGCCAGCGGACGACACCAGCAAGAAATTCACCGCCAAAATCAAAGAATTGCTGTTTGGTGCTGAAAAGAAAACCGACGGCAATCTCGACGATATTCGCCAGGCTGTGCAGTTGGTTGCTGAGAGTCAAAAAACCGTACTGGAATCCCAACAACGGTTTGCCGCCAATCAGCGGGAAGTAGCTGACCTCAAAGGTCAACTGCTCCAGTTGTCCACCTCGTTTGCCACGCTGACGACCAAGTTGCAATCCGAAGATAGCCAGTTCAATCAGCGACCACCCGCCAAAGGTGGCCCGGAAGGCAGCGCTGACGACACTATCGATTGCTAAATCGCCCTATTGAATGCACAGGAATGAAGAACATGAGAAATGAAACACGTGATAAATGGGACGAATATCTGTCCACACAGGCCAAGCTCAACGGCTTGCCACTGGGACGGGTAAGCAAACAATTTACGGTTGCCCCGTCAGTTGCCCAAACACTGGAAGATAAAATTCAGCACTCCAGTGACTTTCTAAAACGCATCAATGTAAACCTTGTCCCGGAACAGGAAGGGCAGCGCATTGGCATTGGTGTTAGTGGCCCGATCGCCAGCCGCAATACCTCGACAACGGTCCGCCGTGAACCGAACTCACCGGAAACCATTGAAGATGATGGAAAGTACCGCTGCGAACAAACCAACTCTGATACCTATATCAGTTATGCCCGTCTGGATGCGTGGGCCGGTAAGCGTGACTTTAAAACACGGGTGACCAATCAGATCATTACGCGCCGGGCATTGGATCGCATCATGATCGGCTTTAACGGGACATCCGTTGCCGCCAAGTCAGATATTGCCGCTAACCCGTTATTGCAGGACGTGAATATCGGCTGGCTGAAAAAATACCGTCTGTTTGCCCCTCAACGCGTGATGTCTGACGTGATGGTCTCAACCCGCGATGAGGACAACAAACTTATCACCAAGGGACAGTACGGCAATCTTGATTCACTGGCTTTTGATGCGGTCAACAGCCTGATCGACCCGTGGTATCAGGATGACACCGGCCTGATTGTTATCTGTGGCCGCAAATTGCTGGCTGACAAATATTTCCCGGTACTGAATACCGTCAGCGGCAGTAATCCGAACACTGAAGCACTGGCCGGTCAAATGTTGGTATCACAGAAGCAAATCGGGGGTATGCAGACCTACCGCGCGCCGTTCTTCCCCGCCGATGCCATGTTTATCACTACATTCGACAACCTGGCTATCTATGTGCAAGAAGGGACGCACCGCCGCACCATCAAAGAGGAACCGGAATTTAACCGCGTCACCACCTATGAGTCCGACAACGAGGCTTATTGCGTTGAGGATTACGGGTTTGGTTGTTTGATTGAAGGCATCAAAGCCGGTGAGCCGGTTTAACGGTCGCTAGTCACTTAAGGGCGGCTCAGCCGCCCCATTACGCCTAGGGGGCATGATGTTAACTCCAGCACAGCGCCATTACGACAAAGTGATGGCAGAACGGCGCGGCACCAAGGAAGACGTGGTGCAAGGCTCCGCCTACGAACAACAGCTTTACCGGTTGCGCATTGATCAGCGCCGTCTATCACAATTTCAGTCTCATATCACCCGCGCCAGCATGAAGCGGGAAATGTTGCCCGCTTATGACGGCTGGATCGACGGCGTTCTGACGGCCAACACCGGCCAAAGTGACGAGGTTGTCACTACCTGCATGGTGTGGTCGGTGGATGCTGGTTTATACCGTGACGCACTGCGCCTGGCTGAATATGTGATCAGCCATAACCTGCCAATGGCTGACAAATACCAGCGCACGGCCGCCTGTTTCATTGTCGATCAAGTGTCAGAAGCCGCATTACTGCGATTTAAAGGTGCGGCAACCGATAATCCGGCGATTGAGATTGATATTTTGCTGCGCCTGCACGAGCTGACAGCAGATAAAGATATGCCGGACGAAGCTCGCGCCAAACTGCTTAAAGCGATTGGTTATACCCAGCGTGAAAGCACCAATTTGGCTGATCAGGCGTCCGCCCTTATCTGGTTGCAGCGGGCTTTAGCTGCGCACAAAGATGCTGGCGTGAAAAAAGATATTGAAGTGCTGGAACGGAACCTGAAAAAAGCCGCACTGATTGCAGCGGTCGCTGCCAGCGCGGAAGGCAGTGGCGTAACCGACACCGGGCAGACCATAGCAACCGACGCTATCACGGTTGCAGGTGCTGACGTAGCCGCCACGCTGCCTGATACGTCAGCCGTTAGCGAAGAGGTGCCCGTCAGCACAGCGGCGAAACCGGCCAGTAAAACTAAATCTGCTACCGCTGCCAAAAAACCGGCGGCCAAAGCAAAAACAAACACGGTACGCGCCAAACGTACCCCCTGAATCGTGCCCCGCACGTCGGGCGGCACGCAGAAATGAGGTTTATCCCTGATAACTGCGTCCACCGCCCATTTTATTAACGGTGATGCTATGAGTTTTCTCGCCAAAGAGCCGGTACACCCGGCAAGCCCACCAGAAGGGCCGGACGTGACGATCGCCAGCGCGCCGTTTTGGCCGGTGATCTCACTGGGTGATTTACGCAAAGTGATGCGCCTGGACGGTAATGTCACCGCCGAACGCTTAAAAGAAGCGGTTATTGAGGCTATCAGTAACACCAACGGCCAGTTGCGGGCATGGCGCAGCGAACAGGAAGCCGCTGGCGTGATGACGCTGGAAGATGTGGAGTCTGAAAAAGTCGCAGGCGAATCTATGCGAGTGCAGCGCTACCGCCGTGCGGTCTACTGCCATGCCAAGGCCAATCTGACCGAACGTTATCGCGATATGGACACTACCGGCGACGGCAATAAACGGGCGGACGCCCTTGATCCGCAAATCACCGACCTGTGGCGCGATGCCCGCTGGGCCATCAGTGATGTGCAAGGCCGTGAACGCGGCATTGCCGAGTTGGTGTAAATGCGTATTCAGGCTCAACAGTATGACACCGTTGATGCCCTGTGCTGGCGTCATTACGGCCGCACCGAGGGTGTTACTGAGGCAGTCTATAAGGCGAATCCGGGACTGGCTGAACTGGGGCCAGTGCTGCCAGCCGGTCACTGGCTGGAGTTGCCGGACACCACCGAGCCGGCACAAAAAACCATTATTCAACTGTGGGACTAATCGCCACAGTTACGACTCCCCAAAGGGGGTAACGGACATGAAAATGCCAGAAAAAGATCCGCGCTGGATAGGCGCGATGGTGGATTTTTATTCCACGCATTCAACGGTAATCAACGGCTTTCTGGTCGGCTTTATTGTGGCTTTCCGCCGCGTGGTCTGGGGCGGTGGTAAGTTGCGCGAAGGCATTGGTGAGGGCGTGGTCTGCGGGCTGGTCGGCGTCAATATTGGCCCGGTGATCTCCCCGATGCTGATCCGCGCGATTGATGCCATTCCCTGTCTAAACGGGGCATTGACCCAAGTCGCCGCCGGAAAAGTGGAAATCTTTATCAGTTGCCTGATAGGGCTTATTGGCTTGCAGGCTATCCGTGAGCTGGTATTTAAAATCGTGAATAAAAAGGCGGGAACCCCTGATGCCAAACAATAAATTTATTTTCGGCAAGGCCAGCGAAACCAACCTGATCAGCGTGCACCCTGATTTAGTCAAGGTAGTACGCCGTGCGCTGGAGTTGACCCCGATTGATTTTAAAGTGATTGAGGGCCGTCGCACACTGGAACGCCAGCGTGAACTGGTCAAGGCTGGAGCCAGCCAAACTCTGAACAGTCGCCACTTAACCGGCCACGCGGTGGATATTGTGCCGCTGCCGGGCGGCAAGGTGAGTTGGGAATGGAAGTATTTCTATCCGATGGTCGATGCTATGAAACAGGCCGCTGCCGAGTTGGGGATCGCCGTGGAATGGGGCGGTAATTGGACAACCTTTAAAGACGGCCCGCATTTTCAATTGCCCGCACGTCAATATCCGGGCTAATCCATGTCAATTATCAACACAGCCCCGATCGCCTGGGCGGTTGCCGCCGCCTTGCTGCTTGCCAGTGGCGTACAAACTTATCGTTTATCTGAAGCCCGGCAAGTGGTAATTGACCAGCAAGCGGCCGATTCGGCCAGCAAAAACGGTCAACTTATTGCCCTGGCACTGACCGCCAATGCCAACAATCAGGCGCAGGCACAATTGCGCCAACAGGTTGCCAGCGCGGATCGGTTGCTGGCGAACCGTAACAGCCAGCTAAAGAGGTTATACCGTGAAAATGAAACGTTACGCCGTTGGGCTGATACTCCCCTGCCTGATGATATTGTCCGGTTGCGCCGACGTCCCGCCCTCGCAGGGGCCACAGATTACCGTCAATGGTTGTCCGAAAGTCACACCTTGCCAATTTCCAGCAGCGGAACCCCAAACTAACGGCGATTTAAATGACGATATAGACCGACTTGAGGCCGCATTACACGCCTGCGCGGCGCAGGTTGATATGGTGCTGGCCTGCCAGCAAGGAACGCCCGATGTTAAAACCTAATCTGCTGCGTGCTGCACTGAGTCAGGCGGTGCCTTATCTGCGAGAGAACCCCGACAAGCTGGCTATCTGGCTGGATAAAGGGACGGTAGTCGCCACTGGGCAAAAGTCCCTGTCATTCGAATACCGCTATACCGTGCACGTTATCGTGATGGATTACCCCTACAGCATGGATACGGTCACGCTGCCCGCGATGCTGTGGATACACCGCCATCAGCCGGATTTAATTTTCAATCCCGACCGGCGTAAAACCGGCTTTACCTTTGAAGCCGATATTCTCAATAACGCCACCGCCGATATAGTGATGCACATCGAGCTGACCGAAGCGGTCAGAGTGGCAGACGTGAATGACCGGTTGGAGTTAACCCACCTTGACGAACCCGCCGATCCACGTAGCGATATGCTGGCAGATTGGGAGCGGGCCGCCGCCAACACTCCTTGGGCGGGCTGATATCGAGCACAGACAAAAATGACTGTGTTGGCCACAGACGGAAAGAGGCACTATGGATAACGAATTTCAGGAACTTGAGCAGTATTTACAGCGCCTGATCAATCGCGGGAAATCGGGCGCGCGGCACAAGCTGAGCCGGGATATTTCCATCACTCTGCGCCGTGGTCAGCAACAACGCATTCGCCAGCAATTAAACGCCGACGGATCGCCGTACACCAAGCGTAAAGACAGCGTCAAAACGGTGCAAAAGCGCCTGCGCTTTATTTATCAAGGCTCGGTGCGCGACCTGAAAAACTGGGCGGGCAATAAGCGCCAGATAACCGGCTGGGATAACGACCGTAACGCTATCCGCACCTTTAACCGCGTTGATATTGACCGGTTTTTATCGGTGGAAGCTGAAGCCACCACCAAACGCACCAGTAAAAAGCAGCCGATGTTTCGCCGCTTACGCAATGCCACCTTTCTGCGCCTTCAGGCCATGCCCGATTCTGCCGGGGCCGGTTATACCGGTGTCGCGGCTAAAATTGCCCAGATACACCAGTACGGCGGCACCGACCAGGTTAACCCGTATGTGAAAGCGGATTACCCCGCCCGTCAATTGCTCGGCATCACTAAAAAAGACAGTGATAACGTGCTCAGTCAGGTGTTTGACTTTATCGCCCAGCCTTAAAAGTTGTCACAGTTCCCCTACAACTGCCGCGCGTTGCGCCCCTGCCCGCGCGCGTAAACAATACCGTTACGCTGAATAACGAGTATTGACCGCCATGACCAACGCCGAAATCTATCGCCTGATAATGAATCTGATCCGTTTCGGTATCGTGGAACAGGTGAATTTAACTCTCGATCCGCCCAAGGCCCGCGTGCGGTGCGGTGAATTGCTGACCGACTGGCTGCCATGGTCTGTCCGCCGTGCCGGTACCGCTAAAACATGGTGGCCGCCGACAGAGGGGGAGCAAGTGATTATTCTGGCCGCTGGCGGTGAACTGTCCGCCGGTGTGATCATTGCGTCCCTGTATCAAAACAGTGCAGCCACACCGATTAATACCGCCAACACCCAGCACACCACCCACTCCGACGGTGCAGTGATTGAATATAACGCCGACACCGGCGCATTGAAGGCCACCGGCATTAAAACCGCCATCCTTGATGCGGGCGAGTCCATCCAGGCCACAGCACCAGAAATTACCTGCGCCGCCTCGGTCAAAATCACACTGGATACACCCACAGTGGAATGCACCAACAACCTGAAAACGGCCACGCTGAACGTGACCGGCGGCGGAAAAATGTCCGGCAACATTCAGCACTCCGGCGGCACCTTCTCATCTAATGGCGTAGTGGTTGATAGCCACACCCACGGCGGCGTACAGCGCGGTGGGAGTAACTCGGACGGGCCAAACTAATGATGTATTTAGGCATGAATGCCCAAACTGGCCGACGCATTACCGACATGGATCACATCACCCAGTCGATCACCGACATCGTCACCACACCGACCACCACGCGGTGCATGCGCCGTGGCTATGGCTCGTTGCTGTCTGACCTGATTGACGACCCACAGAATCCGGTATTACGGCTAAAAGCCATGTCGGCAGCCTACAGCGCGATCATGCGTTGGGAGCCGCGTGTGGTACTTACCCGCGTGATATTGAATGAGCCGAAGGCGGGCAAGATGACACTTGAGCTTCACGGCCAGCGCACTGATTTGGCTGATACCTTTAATCTGGCTATCGCAGTAGGAGGTAATGCGTGAGCACCATCGACCTGTCACAACTGCCCGCCCCGCTGGCAGTGGAAGCGCTGGATTATGAAACCCTACTGGATGAACGCAAAGCGGAACTCATCGCCCTGTATCCAGCCGATGAACAGGAGGCTATCACGCGCACCTTATCGTTAGAGTCTGAGCCTTTAGTCAAGCTATTGCAGGAAAATGCGTACCGTGAGCTGGTATTGCGCCAGCGGGTTAACGAGGCAGCGCAGGCGGTCATGGTAGCGTATGCAAATGGCAGTGATTTAGACCAATTGGGGGCAAATAATAACGTTCAACGCCTGATCATCACGCCCGCCGATCCTGATGCCATTCCGCCGGTCGCCGCTGTGATGGAATCTGATACGGATTTTCGCCTGCGTATTCCCCAGGCATTTGAGGCACTGAGTGTTGCAGGGCCAACAGGCGCATATGAAGCCCATGCCCGCAGTGCTGACGGTCGGGTTGCTGATGCCTCGGCGCTGAGTCCGTCACCGGCCTGTGTCACCGTCACCGTGTTGGCGCGGGCGGGGAATGGCGAAGCCTCGCCTGAGCTGTTGGGCATTGTCAGAGCGGCACTGAATGATGAGGACGTGCGACCAGTCGCTGACCGTATCACCGTGCAATCCGCCGCCATTGTCGATTACCAGATTGATGCTGTGCTCTATATCTATCCGGGGCCGGAAGCTGAACCAGTCCGCGCCGCTGCTCAGGCGAAACTGAATACCTATATCAGCACCCAACGCCGCCTTGGTCGCGATATCCGTATTTCCGCCATTCATGCTGCGCTACATGTTGAAGGTGTGCAGCGCGTCGAGTTGAATGCGCCGCTGGCTGACGTGGTACTGGACAGCACAAAAGCAGCTTACTGCACCAGTGCCGTGCTGACGGTCGGGGGAACTGATGAATAACCGCCTGCTGCCGGCCGGATCATCCCCGTTGGAAATCGCCGCCGCACAAGCCTGCGCGCAGTTGGGGAATGTGCCAGTGCCACTACGCCAGTTATGGAATGCTGACCTGTGCCCGCTGCCGTTACTGCCCTATCTGGCGTGGGCGTGGTCGGTTGATCGCTGGGATGAAAGCTGGCCGGAAGCCACCAAGCGCGCAGTGGTGAAATCCTCGGCTTATGTGCATAAACGCAAGGGCACCATTGGCGCATTGCGGCGTGTGGTTGAACCGCTCGGCTACCTCATTCGCGTAACTGAGTGGTGGAAAACCAATGAAACACCCGGCACCTTTCGCCTTGATGTGGGCGTGTTGGAAACCGGCATTACCGATGAAATGTATTTTGAACTGGAACGGCTGATTGACGGGGCAAAACCCTGTAGCCGTCACCTGATCGGGTTGTCTATCAATCTAGATGTATCCGGCACAATTCCCGTCAGTGTTGCCAGTTACGACGGTGACGAGCTGACCGTTTACCCCTATTTACCTGAAACTATTACAGTGACCGGCCAAGGCTACACCGGCGGCATACTTCATATTATTGACAGCGTGAGCGTGAACCCATGACAACAAAATTCTTTGCCGTACTGACTAACCAAGGGGCGGCCAAGCTGGCGAACGCAACAGCCCTCGGCACGCAACTGCAAATCACCCATATGGCCGTTGGGGATGGCGGCGGCGTATTACCACTCCCGAACGCCGCACAAACGCAACTGATTGGCGAAAAACGCCGCGCCGCGCTGAATTCATTAAGTGTGGATGCAGCCAACAGTAGCCAGATTATTGCGGAGCAGGTGATCCCCGAAACAGACGGCGGTTGGTGGATACGTGAAATCGGATTGTTTGATAACGACGGTATTCTGATTGCTATTGCCAACTGCCCGGAAACCTATAAACCGCAGTTACAGGAAGGCAGTGGCCGCACGCAAACCGTGCGCATGGTGCTGATTGTGAGCAGCACCGAGGCGGTCACACTGAAAATTGATCCGTCGGTGGTGTTGGCAACACGCAAGTATGTGGATGATAAAGTAATTGAGGTGAGAACCTATGCTGATAATCTGCTTTCCGCACATTTAGCCGCCGCTGATCCGCATACGCAATACGCACCGAAAGCCAGCCCGACGCTAACAGGCAAGCCGCTGGCCCCCACCGCGGTAAAAACAGATAACAGCACGCAACTGGCAACCACGGCGCACGTTAAACTGGTTGCTGCTGACTATGCACCCATTGCCAGCCCAACGCTGACAGGTAAGCCGCTGGCCCCCACCGCGGTAAAAACAGATAACAGCACACAACTGGCAACCACGGCGCACATTAAACAGGTTGTTGCAGACTATGCACCCATTGCCAGCCCAACGCTGACAGGCACGCCGCTGGCACCCACGGCCGCAGCGGGAAACAATACACAGCAACTGGCGAATACGGCGTTTGTTCAAGCCGCTATTTCTGCATTGGTTTCATCATCACCGGCGGCGCTCGATACGCTAAACGAATTGGCCGCCGCGCTGGGCAATGATCCGAATTTTGCTACAACAATGACTAACGCATTGGCAGCAAAAATGGATAAGGCCAAAAATGGCAGTGATATTCCGAATGTAACGGCCTTTCTTGCAAACCTTGGTTT